>NZ_JBXUOV010000054.1:0-32606 GCF_057196585.1 Micromonospora sp. ATLC20 | reverse complement strand
GAGCTGCCGCACCTGCGCCGCGCGCTGGTGAACTGGGCCGCCGGCGAGGTGCTGCGGCGCGGCAGTGCCCACCCGCCGGTGCCGGTCGGCGGGCACGGCCGGGTGGCGGTGCTCGCCGGTGTCGAGCCGGGTGAGCTGGCCGACGGGATCGACCGCCAGGTCCGCGCCTGCGCCCGCCGGATCCGCCAGCACCTCGCCCTGGAGCTGGCGAACATCCACCTGCGAGTGGTGCAGGAGATCGTCTTCGGGGTCGGCTGCGCCGGCCTGCCGCAGATGCTCGACCGGGAGCTGGAGGCGCTGTCGCTGCTCGCCACCGCGCAGTGCGACGAGGCCGTGCGGGGCCTGGTCGACGAGGCCGCCGCCCGGGTCTTCGGCGCGCCGCTGGCCGAGGGCGTACGCCGGCGGATCATCCACGCGGTGCGCTGGGGCCTGGCCGACCACCCGGACGCCCCCGAGCTCGACCGGGTGCTCCTGGTCACGAGCACGGCCGGGGTCGCCGGGCTGACCGGCGCGGGTGCCCTGGACGCGCTGGCCGGGCTGCCCGGCGCGCAGCGCGACGAGGTGCTCCCGCCGGTCGGCGTCGCCCTCAACGGCGGCTGCTGGCAGCACTGGCGGGCACCGGGCAACGACGACCCGAACGCCGCCCGTTCCTGGGCCCAGCGCGCGCTGCGCGAGGTCGAGCTCGAACTGTCCCGCGAGGTGTCCCGCCGCTTCGAGGTGATCCGTCTCTCGCTCGGCGGGGTGCTCGCCGATGCGGTCGACCACGGCATCCTGCTTGCCTGACCACGGCGCGGGCACACCGCGACCCGGGCTCGCGTACGCGGCCCGGGCGGGTGACGACGACCGCCGCGCCGTTCCGGTTCATCGGTTCCCCGGATCCGGTGGCACGATGGGGGGCATGGCGGCTCCACAGGTTGCGCCGGTCGAGACGCCGGACACCGAAGAGGTGCCGGTCTCCGACCGGCCATGGGTGACCATCGTCTGGGACGATCCGGTCAACCTGATGACGTACGTGACCTGGGTGTTCCAGAAGCTCTTCGGGTACAGCCGGGAGAAGGCGGAGCGGCTCATGCTGGACGTGCACCACAAGGGCAAGGCCGTGGTCTCCAGCGGCGCCCGGGAGCGGATGGAGCACGACGCGGCGCAGCTGCACGCGTACGGCCTCTGGGCGACGGTGGATCGGTCATGAGCATGTTCCGCCGCCGGGGCGACCACTACGTGGCCACGTTCGCGGTCGACGAGGTCCGGGTGCTGCGCAAGGTCGCAGGCGAGGTGGTCGGCCTGCTGACCGACGGCTTCGACCACGGCGACCCGGTGGTCGGGCGGCTGTTCCCCGACGTCTACCCGGACGACGACGCCAGCACCGCCGAGTTCCGCCGCTACACCGAGGGCGACCTGAAGACCGGCAAGATCGACCAGGCGGGCGCCGTGCTCGCCGCGCTGCCCGACGGGGACGCCGGCGGCGAGGTGCGGCTGGACGCGGAGGCGGCCGAGGCGTGGCTGCGGGCGCTGAACGACGCCCGGCTGGCGATGGGCGTACGCCTGGAGATCAAGGACGGCACCGACCTGGGTGAGGAGCTCGACGACGCGGTCGCCGCGGACCCGGGCTCGTCCCGGGTGTTCCAACTGTCGGTCTACGCCTATCTCGGATATCTCCAGGAATCCCTGCTCAACGCGCTCATCGACTGAGTGGTGACGGTCGCCACCTCGCCGTCCGGCCGGGCCAGGGGCTAGGCTTGGCGGCGTGCTGAGCATCGACCGGTCGATCATCGACGCGATCGTCGCCCACGCGCGTCGGGACCACCCGGACGAGGCGTGCGGCGTGGTCGCCGGCCCCGTCGGCAGCGACACCCCGACCCGGCACATCCCGATGGACAACGCCGCCCGCTCCATGACGTTCTACGAGTTCGACTCGATGGAGCAGCTGCGGGTGTGGCGCGAGATGGACGACCGCGACGAGGAACCGGTCGTCATCTACCACTCGCACACCGCGACGGAGGCCTACCCGTCACGTACGGACGTCTCCTTCGCCGGCGAGCCGGGCGCGCACTACCTGCTCGTCTCGACCCGCGAGCCCGACACCGAGGAGATCCGCTCCTTCCGGATCGTCGACGGCGTGGTCACCGAGGAACCGGTGGAGATCGTGGACGCCGCCGTGGACCCGAACGCCGTCCAGTCCTACATGTTCGGGCAGAGCCCGGCGACGGTCGACTACGAGTGTTCCGACCGCTGACCTTCAGCGCCGGCACCTTCCTTTTCCCGTCACCTGGCACGATCCCGAACGAGGAGCACGAGACACCATGGCCATCGAGGTTCGCATCCCCACCATCCTGCGCAGCTACACCGGCGGCGCGAAGGTCGTCGAGGGCAGCGGCGACACGCTCGCCGACCTGATCGCCGACCTGGACTCCCGGCACGGCGGCCTGAAGGCCCGCCTGGTCACCGACGCGGGCGCGCTGCACCGGTTCGTCAACGTCTACGTCAACGACGAGGACGTCCGCTTCCTCGGCGCGCTCGACGCCAAGCTCAACGACGGCGACAGCGTGACCATCCTGCCGGCCGTGGCCGGTGGCGCGTTCGGCTTCGCGGCCGCCGCGGCGATCGCCTCGCACGCGGTCTCCACGCGCGCCGCCCGCTGAGGGGGCCCGCGATGGCGCGGTACGACAGCCTCCTCGACGCCTGCGGCGGCACGCCGCTGGTCGGGTTGCCCCGGCTCTCCCCGACGGTCCCTGCCGGGGCACCACCGGTGCGGCTCTGGGCCAAGCTGGAGGACCGGAACCCGACCGGCAGCATCAAGGACCGCGCGGCCCTGTTCATGGTGCGCGCGGCCGAGGAGTCCGGCCGGCTGCGTCCGGGTGACACGATCCTGGAGCCGACGAGCGGCAACACCGGCATCTCGCTGGCGATGGTGGCGAAGCTGCGCGGCTACCGGCTGGTCTGCGTGATGCCGGAGAACGTCTCCACCGAGCGGGTGCAACTGCTCCGCATGTACGGCGCGGAGATCATCTTCTCGCCTGCCGCGGGCGGCTCGAACCAGGCGGTCGCGACCGCGAAGCAGATCTCCGCCGAGCACCCGGACTGGGTGATGCTCTACCAGTACGGCAACGAGGCGAACGCCCGGGCGCACTACGAGACGACCGGGCCGGAGCTGCTCCAGGACCTGCCGGGCATCACCCACTTCGTGGCCGGTCTGGGCACCACCGGCACGCTCATGGGCACCGGGCGCTACCTGCGGGAGAAGGTCGAGGGCATCCAGATCGTGGCGGCCGAGCCGCGCTACGGCGAGCTGGTCTACGGTCTGCGCAACATCGACGAGGGCTACGTGCCCGAGCTGTACGACGCCGGGGTGCTGTCCCGCCGCTTCTCCGTGGGCACCCGGGACGCGGTGCTGCGTACCCGGCAGCTCGTCGAGGTGGAGGGCATCTTCGCCGGGTTCTCCACCGGCGCCATCCTGCACGCCGCGCTCGCGGTGGCGCACGAGGCGGTCCGCGACGGCCGCGGCGCGGACGTGGCGTTCGTGGTCTGCGACGGCGGCTGGAAATACCTGTCGACCGGCGCGTACGGCGGCACCCTCGCCGACGCGGAGGAGGCCCTGGAGGGTCAGCTCTGGGCCTGACGGACCGATGGCCGGTCCGGTCGGTGGCGTGCCCGCCGGCCGGGCCGCCGGTCTCGTCCGGAGCGGACGTGTATGGGTGTCACGTTGATGACAACTTCCGGCAGATGATTCTTGCCCGACCGGGGCGACGCGTAGGCTGCGCAGCGTGGCGAGCGCGTCGGTAGAGATCATCGGCGGTGTCGCCGCCGGCGCATCGACTACTCATGGTGAGATCGAGGCCACCGGATGAGACTGACCGTCCTCGGCTGCGCGGGCAGCTTCCCGGGCCCCGAATCCCCCTGTTCGGCCTATCTCATGGAAGCCGACGGCTTCCGGCTTCTGATCGACTTCGGCGTGGGCTCGCTGTCCACGCTCCAGCGCTACGTCGGGCTGCACGCCCCCGACGCCGTCCTCCTCACCCACCTGCACTGCGACCACATGTTCGACGCCGTGTCCTACGTGGTGGTACGCCGGTACGCGCCGGACGGCCCGTACCCGCCCCTGCCGATGTACGCCCCCTCCGGCGCGCCCGACCGGCTGGCCGCCGCGTACGGGCAGGAGGAGGGCTCGGTGGAGGACGTCTACCAGTTCTACGGCCTCCAGCCGGGCACGTTCCCGATCGGCCCGTTCACCGTCACCGTCGACCGGATGAACCACCCGGTCGAGACGTACGGGGTGCGGCTGGAGCACGGCGGCCGGGTGTTCTGCTACTCCGCCGACACCGCGCCCTGCGAGGCGCTGCTGCGCCTGGCCCAGGACGCCGACGTGTTCCTCTGCGAGGCGAGCTACATGGACGGCGTGGAGAACCCGCCGGACCTGCACCTGACCGGCCGGGAGGCCGGCGAGGCGGCCACCAAGGCGGGCGTGGGGCGGCTCCTGCTCACCCATCTCGTACCCGCCTGGGGCAGCGAGTCGCAGACCGTGGAGGCGGCGGCCGGGGCGTACGCCGGGCCGCTGGACGTGGTCCGGCCCGGCGCCTGCTACGAGGTCTGAGCCCGGCGGCGGCCCTGTCGTCGGCGGGCACCCGCGGGCGGTGCGATCACCGCACCGCATAGGGTGCAGGCATGGCGCGACCTGACGGGCGGCGGCCCGACCAACTCCGACCGGTGACCCTGACCCGGGGCTGGAGCACCCACCCGGAGGGCTCGGTGCTCGTCGAGTTCGGCGCGACCCGGGTCCTCTGCACGGCGAGCGTCACCGAGGGCGTGCCCCGCTGGCGCAAGGGCTCCGGGCTGGGCTGGGTGACCGCCGAGTACGCGATGCTGCCCCGGGCCACGAACACCCGCTCGGACCGGGAGAGCGTCCGCGGCAAGGTCGGCGGGCGTACCCACGAGATCTCCCGGCTGATCGGCCGCAGCCTGCGCGCCTGCGTCGACCTGAAGGCGCTCGGCGAGAACTCGATCGTGCTGGACTGCGACGTGCTCCAGGCCGACGGCGGCACCCGTACCGCCGCGATCACCGGCGCGTACGTCGCGCTGCACGACGCGGTGACCTGGCTGGCCGAGCGCAAGGCGCTGGCCGGCAAGGTGGAGAAGGTGATGCACCGCTCGGTGGCCGCGGTGAGCGTCGGCGTGATCGGCGGTGAGCCGATGCTCGACCTCTGCTACGCCGAGGACGTCACCGCCGAGGTCGACATGAACGTGGTCTGCACCGGCACCGGCGACTTCGTCGAGGTGCAGGGCACCGGTGAGGCGGGCGTCTTCGCCCGCGACCAGCTCGACGCGCTGCTCGACCTGGGCGTGGCGGGCTGCCTGGAACTGGCCGACGCGCAGCGGAAGGCGCTCTCGTCATGAACAAGGTCCTGCTCGCCACCCGGAACCGGAAGAAGCTGGTCGAACTCCAGCGGATCCTGGACGGCGCGCTCGGCGCGCACCGGATCGCCCTGCTCGGGCTCGACGACGTCGAGGAGTACCCGGAGCTGCCGGAGACCGGCCTCACGTTCGGTGAGAACGCGCTGATCAAGGCGCGGGAGGGCTGCCGGCGTACCGGCCTGCCGACCATCGCCGACGACTCCGGTCTGGCGGTGGACGCGCTCAACGGCATGCCGGGTGTGTTCAGCGCCCGCTGGTCCGGCCGGCACGGCGACGACCACGCCAACCTCCAGCTCGTGCTGGACCAGGTCGGCGACGTGCCGGACGAGCACCGGGGCGCCGCCTTCGTCTGCACCGTCGCGCTGGTGCTGCCCGGCGGCAAGGAGCACCTGGTCGACGGCCGTCAGTCCGGCCGGCTGCTGCGCGCGCCGCGCGGCGACGGCGGCTTCGGCTACGACCCGATCTTCCTGGGCGACGGGCAGGAGCGGACCAACGCGGAGCTGACGCCCGAGGAGAAGGACGCGGTCAGCCACCGCGGCAAGGCGCTGCGGGAGCTGGCCAAGCTGGTCGCGAAGGTGCTCCCGCCGGCTGCCTGAGCCGCGCCCGGACGCTTCCGGGCGCCCGGCCGCAAGCGCCGGACCGGCCCGCTCAGCCGAGCGGGCCGATCTCCCGTTCGATCGCCGCGCGCAGCTCCGGGCCGCGTACCACGTCCCGCGCGGCCTCCATGAGCGGCGCGAGGAACACGTCCGGTCCCGGCTCGCCGATGGTGCGGCCGAGCACGTCGAGCGCCGCCCGCCCGGCCGGTGACGGGGTCAGCGGCGCGCGGAGCTGGAGCCCGCGTACGGCCGCCAGCAGCTCCACCGCGAGCAGGCTGGTCAGGTTGTCCAGCACCGTGCGCAGCTTCTTGGTGGCGGCCCAGCCCATCGAGACGTGGTCCTCCTGCATGCCGCTGGTGGGCAGCGAGTCGATCGAGGCGGGCGCGGCCAGCCGGCGGTTCTCCGCCACGATCCCGGCGGCGGTGTACTGGGCGATCATCAGCCCGGAGTTCACCCCGGCGTCGGGGGACAGGAACGCGGGCAGCTCCCGGGAACGGGTGACGTCCAGCAGCCGGTCCACCCGGCGCTCGGCGATCGCGCCCACCTCGGCGGCGGCGATGGCCAGGTAGTCGGCGGCGAAACCGAGCGGCGCGCCGTGGAAGTTCCCTGTCGACTCGACCCGCCCGTCCGGCAGCACCACCGGGTTGTCCACCACCGACAGCAGTTCCCGGCCCGCGACCACCTCGACGAAGTCGAGCGTGTCCCGGGCCGCGCCGGCGACCTGCGGGGCGCAGCGCATCGAGTACGCGTCCTGCACCGCGTGCGCCAGGTCGTCGCGGTGCGAGTCCATCACCGCCGAGCCCTGCAACAGCCGGTGGATGTTCGCCGCCGACGCGGCCTGGCCGGGATGCGGGCGGATCGCGTGCAGCTCGGGCAGGAACGGCCGCTCCGAGCCGAGCATCGCCTCGATGGCGAGCGCCGCTGTCACGTCCGCCATGGCGAACAGGTGCCGGGCGTCGGAGACGGCGAGCAGCAGCATGCCGAGCATGCCGTCGGTGCCGTTGATCAGCGCCAGCCCCTCCTTGGCTGCCAGCGACAGCGGCTTCAGCCCGACCCGGCGCAGCGCGTCCGCGGCCGGGATGCGGTCACCGGCCGGGCCGAGCACCCAGCCCTCACCGAGCAGCACCAGCGCGCAGTGCGCCAGCGGCGCCAGGTCCCCTGACGCGCCGAGCGAACCGTGCTCCGGCACCCACGGGGTGACCTCGTGGTTGAGCAGGTCCACGAGCGCCTCGGCGACCAGCGGGCGGACCCCGGAGCGGCCGAGCGCCAGCGAGCGGACCCGCAGCAGCATCATGGCGCGTACCACCTCGCGCGGCATCGGCGCGCCCACCCCGGCGGCGTGCGAGCGGATCAGCGCGTGCTGAAGCTCGGCCCGCCGCTCCGGGGCGATGAACGTGTTGGCGAGGGCGCCGAAGCCGGTGGAGACGCCGTACACCGGCCGGCCGGCCGCCTCGATGCCGTCCACGATGGAGCGGCTGGTCGCCATCGCCTCGGTGGCGGCCGGGTCGAGCACGACCTTGGCGGTGCCGCGGGCCACCGCGAGCACGTCGGCGGGGGTGACCCCGGTGGACAGGATGGTCACTGTGGTCATCGCGGCACTCCGTTGTGCAGAACCTGGCGGATCAGTGGCACCCCCGGCCGGTAGGCCAGGTGCAGGTGGGACGGGGCGTCGAGGACGATCAGGTCGGCCCGCGCCCCGGGCGTCAGCCGCCCCACGTCGGTGCGGCGCAGCGCCGCCGCCCCGCCGGCGGTCGCGGCCCACACCGCCTCCGCCGGGGTCATCCGCATCTCGCGTACGGCGAGCGCGACGCAGAACGGCATCGACGAGGTGTACGACGAGCCGGGGTTGCAGTCGGTCGCCAGCGCCACCGTCACGCCCGCGTCGAGCAGCCGCCGGGCGTCCGGGTAGGGCGACCGGGTGGAGAACTCGGCGCCCGGCAGCAGCGTGGCGACCGTATCCGAGCCGGCCAGTGCGTCGATGTCGGCGTCGGTCAGGTGGGTGCAGTGGTCGACGCTGGCCGCGCCCAGCTCCACGCCGAGCTGGACCCCCGGCCCGGGGCCGAGCTGGTTGGCGTGCAGCCGGACGCCCAGACCGGCGGCCTGCCCGCAGGCGAGGATCGCGCGGGCGTGGTCGGCGTCGAACGCGCCCCGCTCGCAGAACACGTCGATCCAGCGGGCGTACGGCGCGGCGGCGGCCAGCATCGGCCCGCACACCAGACCCACGTAGTCGTCGGGGCGGTCGGCGTACTCGGCGGGGACGACGTGCGCGCCGAGGAACGTGGTGTCGCCTGTGAACTCGGCGGCGATCCGCAGCGAGCGGGCCTCGTCGGCGACGTTCAGGCCGTACCCGCTCTTGATCTCGACGGTGGTGGTGCCCTGCCGCAGCATCTCGGCGCGCAGCCGGCGCACTGTGGCGCGCAGGTCGTCGTCGGAGGCGGCGCGGGTGGCGCCGACTGTGGTCCGGATGCCGCCGCCGGTGTAGGGCTCGCCGGCCATCCGGGCGGCGAACTCGGCGGCCCGGTCCCCGGCGAAGACCAGGTGGGCGTGGCTGTCCACGAAGCCGGGCAGCACCGCCGCGCCACCGGCGTCGATCCGCCGGTCGGCGGCCGGCGCGTCGCGGGCCGGCCCGATCCAGGCCACCTGCCCGTCCTCGACCAGCAGGGCGGCGTCGCGCCGGATGCCCAGCGGGTCGCCGTCGCGGCCGTCGTTCGTGACCAGCTCGCCGATGTGGTCGACGAGCAGGCTGCCGCGCATCACGAGTCGTCCTGCGCGGTCACCGACGCGATCGCGTCCCGCAGCTCGGTGGGCACGTCCACGGTCAGGTGCCGGCCGCCGTCCACCACGGGCCGGCCGTCGACCACGACGCTCGTCACGTCAGCGGCGGTGGCGGCGAAGAACGCGCCGACCGGCGGCACACCGGCGGTGCGGGCGCTGTCCAGCCGTACCGTGACCAGGTCCGCCCGCTGCCCGACGGCGAGCCGGCCGGCGTCGCCCCAGCCCAGCGCGGCGTGCCCGCCGACGGTGGCGGCGCCGACCAGCTCGGCCGGCGTGAAGTGCCCCCGCCGCCGGGTACGCAGCCGCTCGTCCATCTCCAGCGCGCGGGCCTCCTCGAACAGGTCCACCACGGCGTGGCTGTCGCTGCCCAGGCTCAGCGGGCTGCCCGCGTCGGCCATCCGCCGCACCGGGCCGACCCCGTCGGCCAGGTCGCGTTCGGTGGTGGGGCAGACGCAGACCCGGGTACGGCTGTCGCCGAGCAGCGCCACGTCGGCGGCGGTCGGGTGGGTGGCGTGCACGGCTGTGGTGTGCGGGCCGAGCACGCCGTGGTCGGCCAGCAGCCGTGTCGGCGTGCACCCGTGCACGGCCCGGCAGGCGTCGTTCTCGGCCGGCTGTTCGGACAGGTGCACGTGCAGCGGCAGCCCGTTGCGGTCGGCCCAGCCGGCCACGGTGGCGAGCTGATCGGCCGGGACCGCGCGCACCGAGTGGATGGCCGCGCCGAGCCGGACGTGGTCGTCGGCCGGGCGGAACGCGTCCACCCGCGCCGCCCAGCGCAGCGCGTCGCCGTCACCGAAGCGGCGCTGCGGCCCGGCCAGCGGCGTGCCGTCCACGCCCCCGGCCAGGTACGCGGTGTCCAGCAGCGTGAGCCGGATCCCGGCGTGCGCGGCGGCCTCCACGAGCGCGGCGGACATGGCGTTCGGGTCGTCGTACGGGGTGCCGCCGGGACCGTGGTGCAGGTAGTGGAACTCGCCCACGCAGGTGATCCCGGACAGCGCCATCTCCGCGTACACGGCGCGGGCCAGCGCCAGGTAGGAGTCCGGGTCGAGCCGGATCGCGACGGCGTACATCAGGCTGCGCCAGGACCAGAAGTCGCCGCGCCCGTCGTGGGTGCGCCCGCGCAGCGCCCGGTGGAACGCGTGCGAGTGGGCGTTTGCCAGGCCGGGCACCGTCAGGCCGGGCAGCCGGACCGCGTCGCCGAGTACCTCCACCCCGGCGGCCGGCGGACTGTCCACGGTCAGCGGGGTGACAGCGGTGATCCGCCCGTCGGTCGCCTCGATCAGCACGTCCCGGGTGGGCTCGGCGCGGTCGGGCAGCCAGGCGTACTCGGCCAGCCAGCGGGTCAGCGGCATGCCAGCTCCTCCAGCACCCGGGCCAGGGCGGCCACCCCGGCGGCGCAGTCGGCGTCGGTGGCCGCCTCGGCGGGGGAGTGCGACACCCCGGTCGGGTTGCGCACGAACAGCATCGCGGTGGGCAGGTGCGCCGCCAGCACGCCCGCGTCGTGCCCGGCGCCGGTGGGCAGCACCGGCGCGCCGAGCAGCGCGGCCAGCCGGTCGGCCAGCCCGCGGTCGAACGCGACGAGCGGGGTCGCCGACTCCTGCGTGCAGGTCAGCGCGGTGCCGTCGCGGCCGGCCCGGTCGGCGGCCTTGGTGCGTACCGCCTCGACCAGACCGTACAGCGTCTCCGCCTCGGCCGCCCGCGCGTCGAGCCAGCCGGTGACCCGGGACGGGATCGCGTTCGTGGCGTTCGGCTCGACCGACACCCGGCCCACCGTGGCGTGCGCGTCGCGCAGCCGGGCCTCCTTGTTCGCCGCCAGCACTGTGAACGCGTAGGTGAGCATCGGGTCGCGGCGGTCGGCCATCCGAGTCGTACCCGCGTGGTTGCCCTCGCCGGTGAAGTCGAACCGCCACCGGCCGTGCGGCCAGATCGCGGAGGCCACCGCGACCGGCGCGTCCAGGTCGACCAGCGCGCGGCCCTGCTCGACGTGCAGCTCCACGAAGGCCGCGAAGCGGCCGAGCAGCGCCGGGTCGGCGCCCGCCGGCCGCTCGCCGAGCGCCTCGGCGAAGGTCGTCCCGGCCTGGTCGCGCAGCCCGGCCGCGCGGTCGACGTCGATCTCGCCGGTGAGCAGCCGCGACCCCAGGCAGGGTACGCCGAACCGCGCGCCCTCCTCCTCCACGAACGCGGCCACCACCACCGGCCGATCCGGGGTGACGCCCGCGGCCCGCAGCTCGTCCACGGCGAGGAACGCGCTGACGATGCCGAGCGGACCGTCGTACGCGCCGCCGTGCGGCACCGAGTCGAAGTGGCTGCCGGTCAGCACCGCCTCGCCGGCCGCCGGGTCGCCCCACCAGGCGAACAGGTTGCCGTTGCCGTCCTGCTGAACCGGCATCCCCCGCCGGTCGGCCTGTTCCCGGAACCAGGCGCGCAGCGTGCGCTCCGGTTCGGTGAGCGCGTAGCGCAGGTAGCCGCCGCTGCCGGCGTCCCGCCCGACCGGGGCGATCTCGTCCCACAGCGCCCGGAACCGGTCCGCCAGGTCGGTCACAGGTCTCCCTCGGTCATGGGAACGCGCACGCCGGTGTGCTCGGCGACCGCGCGGGCGTCGTCGTAGCCGGCGTCGACGTGCCGGATCACGCCCATCGCCGGGTCGTTCGTCAGCACCCGCTCGATCTTCTGCCCCGCGAGGGCGCTGCCGTCGGCCACGCAGACCTGGCCGGCGTGGATGGACCGGCCGATGCCGACGCCGCCGCCGTGGTGGATGGACACCCAGGACGCGCCGCTGGCGGTGTTGACGAGCGCGTTCAGCAGCGGCCAGTCGGCGATCGCGTCGGAGCCGTCGGCCATCGCCTCGGTCTCCCGGTACGGGCTGGCCACGCTGCCGCAGTCCAGGTGGTCCCGGCCGATCACCACCGGGGCGCTCAGCTCGCCTGAGGCGACCATCTCGTTGAACCGCACCCCGGCCCGGTCGCGCTCGCCGTAGCCGAGCCAGCAGATCCGCGCCGGCAGGCCCTGGAACGCGACCCGCTCGCCGGCCATCCGGATCCACCGGGCGAGGGACTCGTTCTCCGGGAACAGGTCGAGGACGGCCCGGTCGGTGGCCGCGATGTCCTTCGGGTCGCCGGAGAGCGCGGCCCAGCGGAACGGGCCCTTGCCCTCGCAGAACAACGGCCTGATGTACGCGGGCACGAACCCGGGGAAGTCGAACGCCCGCTCGTACCCGCCGAGCTTGGCCTCGCCCCGGATCGAGTTGCCGTAGTCGAAGACCTCGGCGCCCGCGTCCAGGAAACCGACCATCGCCGCCACGTGCTTCGCCATCGACGCCCGGGCCCGGTCGGTGAACTCGGCCGGCTTCGCCGCCGCGTATTCCCGCGCGTCGCCGAGGTCCACGCCCTCCGGCACGTACGACAGCGGGTCGTGCGCGCTGGTCTGGTCGGTCACGATGTCGATGGCCACGCCGCGGCGCAGCAGCTCGGGGAAGAGCGTGGCGGCGTTGCCGACCACCCCGACGCTCAGGGCCCGCCGGTCCCGCTTCGCAGCGAGCACCCGCTCGACCGCGTCGTCGAGCGAGTCGGCGATCTCGTCGAGGTAGCGGTCGTGCGCCCGCCGCTCCAGCCGGGTCCGGTCCACGTCCACGATCAGGCAGACACCGCCGTTCATGGTGACCGCCAGCGGCTGCGCGCCGCCCATGCCGCCGCAGCCGGCGGTGAGCGTCAGCGTGCCGGCGAGCGTGCCCTCGAAGCGCTTGGCGGCGACAGCGGCGAACGTCTCGTACGTGCCCTGGAGGATGCCCTGGGTGCCGATGTAGATCCAGGAACCGGCGGTCATCTGCCCGTACATGGTCAGGCCCAGCGACTCCAGGCGGCGGAACTCCGGCCAGGTGGCCCAGTCGCCGACCAGGTTCGAGTTGGCCAGCAGCACACGCGGCGCCCACTCGTGGGTGCGCATCACGCCGACCGGCCGGCCGGACTGCACCAGCATCGTCTCGTCGTCGCGCAGCTCGGTGAGCGTGCGCACGAGCGCGTGGTACGACGGCCAGTCCCGGGCCGCCTTGCCGGTGCCCCCGTAGACCACCAGGTCCTCGGGGCGCTCGGCCACCTCCGGGTCGAGATTGTTCATCAGCATCCGGAGAGCGGCCTCCTGCGGCCACCCCTTCGCGGTGCGTGCGGTGCCGCGGGCGGCGCGGACGGGCTGGTGCATCTCGTACTCCTCTCAGCCGAGGAACAACTGGCGGCGGGCGGCGGACGACTCGAACGCCTCGAGCCGGTTCTGGGTCTCGGCCGGCGCGGCGTCGCAGATCGCCTGGAGCACCACCATGGCCAGCGTCATCGGGGCGGTGTGCAGGTCGAAGACCAGGTCGGCGCCGACGGCGGCGGGCAGGACCACCTCGGCGTGCTCGGCGGCCGGGCTCACCGGCGAGTCGGTGATCGCCACGACGGTCAGCCCGGCGTCCCGGGCCTCGCGCAGTGCGTCGAGGGTCTCCCGGGGGTAGCGGGGCAGCACGAACGCGAGCAGCGCCGTCGCGCCGGCCGCGACCGCCTGGTCCAGGCGGTCGACGAGCATGCTGCCGCCGTCGTCGAACACCCGCACGTCGGGGTGCACCTTCGCGGCGAAGTACGCGAAGTACGCGGCGAGCGGCGCGGCGGCGCGCAGCCCGAGCACCGGCAGCGGACGGCTGGCCGCGAGCAGCTTCCCCACCTCGGCGACCCGCTCGGCGTCGGCGAGCTGCGCGGCGAGCCGGTCGAGATTGTCCCGCTCGGCGTGCACCGCCCGTTGCAGGGCGTTGCCGGCGGCCGGTTCGGCCGACCCGGTGACAGTCAGTTCCCGCAGGCGGCGGCGCAGCGCGGGGTAGCCGTCGTGCCCGAGCGCCATGGCGAACCGGGTCACCGACGGCTGGCTGACGCCCGCCAGCTCGGCCACCTCGGCGGCGGACAGGTACGCCGCCGCGCCCGCGTGCCGCACCAGGCAGTGGGCGATGCGGCGCTGGGTCGGGGTGAGCCGTACGCCGTGGAAGAGGTCGAGCAGGCGGTCAGGGGCGGCCGCACTGCTTTCATTCACCCCGCGACTCTATGCATGAAAACTTTCAGAGCGCAAGCGTCGACCAGCCGTTCCAGGGCTGCGCGGGAGGCGTGAGCGCCCCTACGGTGCCACCCGTGACACCCGAGACCCCGGCAGATGCGTACGACAGCCATATCCGTGCCCGAGTCATCGACTTCTTCACCCTGGAGGGATTGCCCTGGCCGCGTCGGCTCTGGGATGTCGGCTCGTTGCTCGCTCTGGAGGAGTTGCTGGAAGCAAGCTCGTGGGCACGGCACCGCGTTCTGTCCGCGGCCGCGGTCGACTGGCAGCGTCACGAACTCCTGAAAGCCATCGGGCCGGACGTCGGTCTCGGGGACAGAGAACTGCGTGTCCAGTTGACGTCGCTGCTGAAGCAACCGCTTCCAGATCCCAGCCCCGCTCACCGTCGACTGCGGGAAGTTGTCGAACATGCCCGGGGTGGCTACTTGGATCGCTGGGCTGCGGCAGCCGCACTACCCGAGGGGCGACGGCCCCAGCCGGAACGGCTCGCCCGTGTCATCGCGGCGCATCTGCTCGACCTCGGCTACGACGCGAGTTACCTGGCCACCTGGATCGGGCAACTCGCGCACCGGCGCGCGAGCGCAGAGGAAGTCCTGCAGGGTGCCGTCGCTCTCGACAGGGCCGCGCCGCACGAATTCACCGTTCTCGTGGTTCTGGAAAGTGCCCCCGAGCGCGAGCAGGCACAAAAGCACGAGATGTGGCTCTCCGGCCGGGAGGTCGTGGATTGGCTGAAGCAACGTGGCCATCCGACCAGTGGTGTCCGGGCCGGCGGCGGATTCCTCTACCGGATGACCGCGCGGGACCCGTTCAGTGCGGCGAGCCAGGCCCGTGAATTCGTCGAGCGGATGGTGGCGCGGTCGTCGTTCATGCGCGGCAACCGAGGTGGTATCCGCCCGGCCGCGCAGATGTGGGTCGACCAGCATCCGGACCCGATCCCCTTCGTCACCCCGGCCCGAGGTGCGGATGTCCTGTCCCTGGTGAACGAAGGGCATCTCTACCAGGTAGATGGGCAACGAACGTTGATCGACGACGCCCTGGAGCTTGCGGCGCCTGTCAACCGCGGTGTGCTCGGGCCGGCTGTGGCCGGAGCGTGGGCAGCAGTGGAATCACTGCTGTCGCACCCGGATGACCCGGCCGAAGAGCAGCGGTCAGGCAAGGCGGTCGCAGCGGATCGGCTGGCGGCCATCATCGCCTGCTCGTGGCCCCGAGCCGAGTTGACCGCCCTCGCGCACAGGCACCAGCCCTCGACCCCTGATGCGCTCACCGAGAAGTTGGCAGGTTGCACGACCAACCGCGATCGGGCCTCAGCCGTGGCCGAAGCCCTGGCGGCCGGGAAGTCACTCCACCTGGCCGACCGGTTCCGCCGCGATGCGGACATCGCGGCGGTGCACCGGATGCGCCGGGTTGTCGCCAGCCCGAGGGGAGAACTGGCAACCGCAGTAACGATTTTCCGCATCGGCATACGTCGTCTGTACCGGACCCGCAACATCGTGCTGCATGGTGGCTCCACCCAGGGGGTGGCGTTGAAGGCCGCCCTGCGCATTGCTGCTCCGCTGGTGGGCGCCGGGCTGGATCGGATCACGTACGCAGCGCTTGCGGAAGGCCTAACTCCGCTCGACCTGGCCGCGCGGGCCGAGGTAGGTCTCAAGTTGGTAGGGGGCGAGACCGGTCTGAGCGTGGTCGATCTCCTTGAGCCCCGCCGGTGACCTGAGAATCAAACTGACCAAAGCAAGAGGGCCCCGGCCAATTGGCGGGGGCCCCTGCAATGCTGAGACGAGTATACACGGGCCTTGGAGATCGACGGGCTCAAGAGATGAGACTTCTCCCAGGCCATCTCGTCACCGCCGCGATGGAATTCTCAGGCACGTACGACGTTGAACAGCCGATGTCGGCGCTGACGAACGCAGGCGGCAAGCTCGCGAGCGTGCTCTCTGTATGATCCCGCACGGCGGGTGAGCAGAGGAGTGGGGCATGCAGCCGGAAGGTCCGTACAGGTTCACCGAGGTGCTGGGCGAGTGCCAGGTCGGCAGGGCCTGGGCCGCGCTCGACGGGCAGGACCGCGCGCTCACCGTGGCGGTCCTGGACGGCGCCGCTGCCGGTGACCAGCGCTGGCGCGAGGCGTTCACGAACGCGGCGAACGTGCTGGCTCAGACGCCCGGCGGCCACCGGTACGTGAACTCCGACTTCGCCGCCGGTCAGCCCTGGGTGGCGTACCCGTCCGACGAGGACGGTGCGGCCGAGCGGCTGTTCCGCAGCCTGGGCATGGACTACCAGCGCACCGCCACCGGCGAGATGCTCCCGCCGCCCCCGCCGGTGTCCGCGCCGCCGCAGCAGGTCTCGTCGCCACCGCAGTTGCCGTGGAGCCCGCAGCCGTGGGCGATGACGCCGCAGCAGCCGGTCTCCGGTGCGCCCGTCTCGTCCGGCGCGCCCGTGTCGCCCGGCATGCCGGTGTCGCCGGGCATGCCGGTGCCGGCGATCCCGGCCCAGGCCACCGCCGCGGATCCGCTCGTGCCGACCGGCGGTCCCCGGATCGCCCCGGTCGCCCGCCCGCCCAAGAGCCGTACCGGCCTGTGGATCGGTGGCGTGGTCATGGCGGCGGTGCTCGCCGGTGGCGCCGGTCTGCTGGCCGGGCGGTCGCTGGCCGACGGCGGCGAACCGTCCACTCCGACTGCCAGTGCCTCCCCGGCGCTGTACGAGGCCACTCAGCAGTCGCTGAACAAGGCGAAGTTCGACGCCACGCTCATGCCGATCGCCGAGCCGTGGCTCGACGGGGTGGGCGGCTGCGCGATCAACACCGAGAAGAGCGGCCCCGGGCTCGCCGCTGGGGAGAAGCAGCACGTCTTCTGCCGCTACCTGGGTGTGTCGCTGCACTTCGCCGAGTACGAGTCGGCCGAGAAGAAGGAGGCGGCGCGCGCCTTCCGCCAGCAGATGGGCATCATCGGCCGGGCGCTCGCGCCGGGCATGCGGGAGGCCGGTCCGGCCACCGGCGGCGTCAGTGGCGCACAGGGCAGCTACGTCGAGTACGCCGGTAACGGCCAGGACGGCCGCCCGGTCTGCGGCATCTGGTGGGGCCGCGACGACAACACCAGCGCGATCTACATGGAGACGCCCTGCGGAGCCGGGCTCGGCGGCAACTGGGACGCGCTGCGCGACCTCTGGCAGCGCCACAGCTAACGGACGCGGGCGCCGTTCGGCGGCGGCACCAGGCAGACGTCGCTGCCCTTGGTGACGCCCGCGGCCAGGTCGAAGCGGACCACGCGTGCCCCGCTGAACTGCCGCTCGGTGACCGCCACGCCGCTGCCGCCGAGCCGGACGATGACGTCCCGGTTGGCCCCGTCGGCCCAGTCGGTGGCCTGGAACAGCCAGACCCGGGCCCGTCCGGGCAGCAGCGTCGACACCGTCCGCCCGGGGCAGCCGCCGGGTCCGGCCGCCACCACGTAGGCGTCCGCCGCCGGGCCGTACCAGGTCTGGGCGTTCCACGACACGGTGGTGGCCAGCACGAGGTCACCCGGGCGGCGTTTGTCGTCCAGGTAGCCCAGCGCGCCCCGGTAGTCGACAGCGTTGGCGCCGCCGCCCTGGGCGAAGGCCCGCGCCGGATGGACAGTCGCCACCACGGCGGTCGCCAGTTGCGGAACGGCGAGCGCGAGCACCAGCACCACGCCGACCACCCACCGGATCCGGGCGGGCAGGCCGGCCCGCGTCGGCGGCGGCGCGACGGCGAGCGCGGCGAGCAGCAGGCAGGCGGGCACCGCGTAGAGCGCCAGCCGGCCGTTGAACGGGTAGACCGACACGGCCGCGCCGGCCAGCCCGGCCGCCAGCGGCGTGAGCAGGACCAGCACGGCCACCGTGGAGAGCCGGCGCAGCCCGGCGGCCGTGCCCAGCACCAGCAGCGGTACGACTACCCACGCCGACCAGGCCACGAACGGCACCGTGGCGAGACTCCGGTACGTCGCCGCGAGCCATTCCACAGTGGCGGCCAGGTCGGTGAGCGGGTGCGCCGGGTAGATCGACTTCGCCCGCCAGTACGCGGCGAGCTGCGGATCGGCGAGCCCCGGCGCCAGGAACAGCACGTAGACCACGAGCGCCACCACGGCCCAGGCCGGCGCCGGGGCGAGGAACCGGCCCACCTCCCGCCACCTGCTCGCCCACTGCCGATCGGGGCGGGACAGCGCGTAACCGCCGAGCAGCACGCCGAGCGCGCCGGTGACCGGAATGGACAACGTGCTGACGAACGCCATGACCGCCGCGGCCGACCAGAACACCGCCGACCCGGCCCAGGTGACGCCGTCCCGGACGAGCAGCAGCGCCAGCCCGACCACGAGCGTGACGCCGAACGCCTCGGCGCTGTACTGCTTCAGCTCGTTGGAGTAGCCGATCAGGAACGGCGCGACGGCGACCAGCAGCAGCGCCGCCAGCGCGGCGAGTGGTGGCACGAGCCGCCGGCCGAGCCAGGCCACGAGCGGCAGCAGCGCCAGCCCGAACAGCAGCGGCACCAGCCGCAGTGCCCGCTCACCGTCGCCGAACTGCTCGTACGCGAACCGTTCCAGCCACAGCCAGCCGGGCGGCGCGGACTGGCTGAACGCCAGCGGCCGCAACAGGTCCAGGTAGCCGCGCTCCCGGATGTTGTGCGCCACGTACAGCTCGTCGCTCCAGAAGCTGCGCGCGTACGCCCACTGCCGGATCCGCAGCACGGCGCCCAGCGCGACCAGCAGGCCCGCGACGGACCAGTACGGGGACCGGCTCAGCCGGTCCCACGCGACGGCGACATACGCCACCGGCGTGCCCGGCCGCGACGGCGCCGGTGTCGCGGGCGCCATCGAGGGGGAGAAGGCCGGGCGTGTCACGGACACGGCGAGACGGTATCAAAACGTCTTTCACGTCAGCGGCCCCGCGACCGGCTCCGATCACTCCCCGGCGCGGTCCGGAGCGGACGGCAGGTCCGGAGTGGACGCGACCGGCGGCACCGCCGTGCCGACCAGCCCGGCGGCCCGGCGGTGCCGGCGCGCGGGTCGCGGCAGGCCGACCAGGAACTCCGGGTACAGCCCGAAGAACGTCCGGGCGCTGCGCAGCTCCAGCGTGTGCGCGTGGGACCACCGCACCGAGTTCGTCGCGCGGGCCCAGTGGTGGGTCCACCGCACGTCACCCAGCACCGCCACCGGCATCCCGTGCCGCCAGGCGCGCAGCCCCAGCTCGTGGTCCTCGTAGTAGAGGAAGAACCGCTCGTTCCACCCGCCCAGCTCGGCGACGTCAGCGGTCCGGCCGGCCACCGCCGCGCCCATCACCCAGGCCACGTGGCGCGCCTCGCCGGGCGCGGCCACCAGCCGGTACGAGGCGTGCAGCCGGGACAGCGGCCACACCTTCCGGTTGCCGAGTTTCGCCGTCGCGTACGGGAAACCACGCCCGTTTGCCTGCGGTGTGCCGTCGGTGCCCAGCAGTTGCGGCGCGACCAGCCCGCCGTGCGTGTCCAGGTGCCGGGCCAGCGCGTCCAGTCCGTCCGGGCGTACCTCCAGGTCGGGGTTGGCGAACAGCACGTACCGGCCGGTCGCCTGGCGCAGCGCGACGTTGTTGGCCCGGGAGAAGCCGACGTTCTCCGGCAGCCGGATCACCCGCGCGCCCAGCTCCTCGGCGACCGCCGCGGAGTCGTCGGTCGAGGCGTTGTCGACCACCAGCCACTCGTACGGCTTCGGCCCGCGCCAGCAGCGGCGCAGCGTGTCCGCCGAGTGGTAGGTGACTGTCACCACGGTCCACGGCTGTGCCGTCATCACGCCCTCCGAGCGGTCAGGTAGCCGAGCAGCGACGCGAACCCGAAGCGCCGCCCGGTCCAGCGGCGGCGAGCCGCCGGCCCCTCGGCCAGCCCGCGTCCGACGCCGCGCAGGAACGGGCGCAGCAGGCCCTGCCGGACCCGCCGGGCGGCCAGCGCGAGGTGCGCGAGCGCCAGCACCGGCACCGCCACGAGCAGCAGCGGCCAGGTGAACGTGCGGGACGCGACCAGCAGCCGGTTGCGGGCCAGCAGGAACGCCCGGAACCCCTGCAACCGGGTGTCGCCGTCCACGCTGTGCCCGCCCGCGTGCGGCAGCACCACGTCCAGCCCGCGCGTGCGCAGCCCGGAGGCGTAGAGCCGGAACGCCAGGTCGGCGTCCTCGCCCCAGGCGAACAGGTGCTCGTCGAAGCCGCCGAACCGCCGGTACAGCGCGGCCGGGAAGACCGCCGCGCCGCCGGACGGGCCGAGCGGGGCACGGCCGGCGGTGGACCGCCTGTCGATGAACAGCGACACCGGGTTCAGGTCGATGCCCACGTACTCGCCGCCGTGCATGGCGAGGCCGACAGCGAGCGGGGCGGCCGGGTCGGCGGCGACGGCGGCGCAGATCCGGGCCAGCGCGTCGTCCGGCAGCCACACGTCCGGGTTCAGCAGCAGCAGGTGGCTCGTGGTGACCGTCGCCGCGGCCCGGTTGCAGCCGGCCGCGAAACCCGGGTTGGTGGAGTCGGGCAGGTACGCGTACCGGTCGGCGGGCAGGTGCCCGGCGATCACCTCGGCGCACCCGTCGGAGGGCCAGTTGTCCGCGAAGACGAACCGGACCGGCAGGTCACCGGCGCTGCGGACCCAGGTCGGCAACGTCTCGGCGAGCATGCCGGCGGACCGGTAGAGGACGGTGACCACGGTGAGCCCGTCGAACGTCATGCCGTGCTCCTGCCCAGCCGGTGCAGCACCCAGAGGCCGGGCACGAGGCTCAACCAGGTCGGATAGATCAGCGGATACAGCTCGTAGACGCCGAACAGCGCGAAGTAGACGACGAACGCCCGCGCCAGCTGCCCGGCCGGCGCGCGGGAGAACTCGAACCACCGCTCGGTCGCGCCCACCGCCAGCCCCAGCGCGGCCAGGAAGAACACCGCACCCAGCGGGCCGTAGTCGAGCAGCGGGATGGCCACGAACGTCGCCGTGTTCATCAGGTACGGCTGGCTGAGCTGGGACGTCAGCCCGTACAGGTCCGCCTTGCCCACGATCGGCTCGACCCGGGAGCCGAGGAACGTCAGCGAGTACGTGCCGTACCGGGGTTCCAGGTGTTCCCGCTGCGACCACACCCGCCCGAACGTCTCGGTGGACGAACTCAGCGACAGGTCCAGCGACCCGGCGCTGCTGGTGAGCGCGTTGCTGCCGTAGCGGGCCCGGAACTCGGTCTCGAACGCGCCGGTGCCGGCCATGGTGCGCTGCCCGCCGAGGAACACCGCCGCCCCGAGCGCCAGCGCGCCGATCAGCAGCACCACAGGGGTACGCGCGGCCAGGAACGACGCGGCACGCCCCCGGGTACGCCGGACCGACAGCGCCGCGATCAGCGCGGGCGCGATGCCCACCAGCACCGAGTTCTTGCTCGCGCCGAGCGCCGCACCGACGGTGAAGACGGCGGTGAGCGCGTAGTAGACGGGCAGCGCCCGGCCGCGCGCGGACAACGCGCGCAGCAGCGAGACGGCCATGCCGAGCGTCCACGCCTCGGACAGCAGCCCGATGACCAGGTTCGACTGCTCGCGCAGCACCTGCCGGGCGGCGTCCGGGTTGTCGGCGAGCAGCGGCGGCACCGTTCCCCGGAATCGGATCGCCGCGGTCACCACAGCGATGCCGAGCAGCACGAACAGGTACGTCAGAAGGCGCCGCTCGGACGGCCAGGACAGCGCCGGACGGGACCGGTCGTCGTCCTCGTCCCGCCTGTCGATCAGCCGCCGGCCGGCCGCCCAGGCCAGCAGGAAGACGGTGACGTAACCGGCGAGCACCGGCAGCACGCCGCGACCGGCCCACGAGTCGTACGGGCCGGGCAGCACCCGCACGGCGAGCAGCGCGGCGGTCCAGACGGCGGCGCAGGCGGCGAGCGCCCACATCCGCAGTCGCGCGGCGAGCAGCGTGCCGACCGCCAGCGCGAGCGCGACGGCGATCCCGGCGTCGAGCGTGGCCAGCAGTGCCGCCGCGCCGAGCGCGAACGGGATCCCGACCGACCAGAGGCGTCGCTCAGCGGCTGTCACGGGCGACCGTCCGGTACAGGTCGTGCCAGGCGTCCACGCATCCGTCGAACGAGTGCCGGTCCGCGTACTGCCGGGCCAGCTCGCGCCGCCGCTCGTCCCACGCGGCCGGGTCGGTGGCGGTCCGTACGGCGGCGGCCAGCGCCTGCGGCGTCAGCTCCGCCCGGTACGCGAGCACGCCGTCACCGGCGGCTGTCACCTCGGTCAGGCCGCCCGCGCCGGAGTGCACCACCGGCACGCCGAGCGACATCGCCTCCAGCGCGCTGCGCCCGAACGCCTCCACCCGGGACGGCACCAGCAGGCAGTGCAGCCGTTGCAGGAACGGCGCGGCGTCCACCCGGCCGACCAGGTGCAGGTTCGGCCGTTCCTCGACGTCGACGGTGCCCGCGCCGGCGACCAGGAACTCCACGTCGGGCAGCGCGGCGGCGACGCCTGCCAGCAGGTCGGCGCCCTTCTCCCGTTCCAGCCGGCCGAGGAAGCCGACCCGGACCGGGCCGTCCGGTGCGAGGCCGCCGGTGTCGGTCACCTGCGGCCAGATGGCGGGCAGCGGGTTCGGGATCACCCGCACGTCACGGATCCGCCCGCGTACCCGCAGCTCGTGGGCCTCGAAGCCGGAGACCGCGACCGTCGCGTGCGGCCGCAGCCGCCGGAACATCAGGTCGGTGCTGATGTTCGCCTGCACCGCGGCCTTCGCGCGCAGCGTCTCCGCCGTGTCGCGGTACTGCCAGAGGCTGTTGTGCAGCGTCACCACCAGCGGCGTGCGACGGCCCCGCACGCCCAGGCCGGCGCGGGCGTGCATCGCGGCGGAGAGCAGGTGCGCGCTCACCACGTCCGGCCGCAGCTCCTCGACCAGGGCGCGGATGCCGCGCGCGTACCCCAGGTCCACCCGCTTGGCCGCGCCCAGCGGACGCCACGGCACGCCCGCGTCCCGCAACGCTGCCGCGACCTCGTCGTCAGGGGTGGCGGCGACCACGTCGACGCCGCGGGCCGCGAGCGCCGGAAGCATCTCGATCAGGAAGCGCTCGGCGCCGCCGAGCTGCCGCCGCCCCGACCCGCCGGTGGTGCAGACGAACAGCACCCTCATCGGACGCCCATGCCTTCCAGGGCGCCGCGGGCGATCGCCCGCCGCGCCGCCCCGCCGCCCACCGCCGCCCGGGCGAGCACCCCCACTGTGTACGCGGAACAGGCCACAGTGCCCCGCCATCCGGCGAGTTCACGGCTGGCCCGGATGAACTCCCGGGTCTGCCGGCGGGAGATCTCCTCGGCCGCCCACCGCCGCTTCGCGCTCGCGTCGTCCTCGTGCGTCACGACGGCGTCCGGCAGGTACGCCAGGCGTAGCCCGAGCCGCCGCACCGCCCAGCACAGCCGCAGATCCTCGGAGTAGAAGAACGACGACTCGTCCACCCCGCCGATCCGGTCCAGCGTCTCCCGCCGGATCGCCACGAACGGCCCGGAGAGCCAGTCGCCACGCTCCGGCGGCGCCACGATCCGCAGCCTCGGGAACACCAGGCTGAGCCCGGTGGCGTGCGCGACGCCGGTGCCCACTGTGAGGAACCGGCCGGCCGCGGTCTGGTCCCGGCCGGTCTCGTCCAGCACCTTCGGGAACGCCGCGCCCACAGCCGGGTCGTCCAGTTCGGCCGCCAGCCGCTCGATCGCGCCCGGACGCACCAGGATGTCGTTGTTGGACAGCACCACCCGGGAGCGGGTGCTGTGCCGGACGCCGAGGTTCATGCCCTTGGCGTAGCCGAGGTTCGTCTCCGAACGCACGTACCGCGCGCCGGTCTCGGCGCACATCGCCCGCAACTTGTCGCTGATCTCGGCGGCGCTGCCGTTGTCCACCACGACGGCTTCCACACCCTCGGGCAGCGAGCGGACGCAGCCGTCGGTGCGCTCGAAGTCTTCCCAGGTCAACACGACGATTGAGACGTCCACCGCTAGGCCATCCGATTGACGAGGAGGTGCGTGGACCGCTGGAGTCGCTGCCGGGTGCGCAACGCGTAGACGCCGTAGGCGACAGACGACGCGACCGCGGCGCCGAGCGCGCCGGCCCACGGGATGAGCAGAACGTACAGCACGACCGACACCGACATGGTGACCAGGGCCACGGCGGTGGTGGCCTGCTCGCCCGCGCGCTTGAGCAGCGCCGCGCTCCACGTCTTGCCGGCCGACAACGCCAGCGTCCCCGGCAGCAGGAGCAGCCCGAAGATCCAGGCGTCGTGGTAGTCGGGCGCCAGTACGCCGAGCACCGCCAGGCCGATCACGGCGAGCGCGGCGATCGGCAGCGCCGACCTGACCACGTCGCGGCCGTGGTCGCCGATCGCGTCCGGGTCGCGTTCGGCAAGGATCCGCTGCGCCCGTACCACCGCGCCGGACTGCGCGAACTCCAGCGCCGCCACCGCCAGCGCGAACACGCCGAGCGCACCCGCGCCGGCGAAGCGGGCCACCAGGACCTGGCTCAGCCGGTACGTCAGCATCTGCGCGCACACCCCGACGTGCAGCCGGCCCACCGCGAGCAGGTCGGCGCGGTACTCCGTGCGCCCGGCCGTCGCCGCCGGCACCGGACCGAACCGCCGCGCCCAGCCCAGCACCGCCACCCCGAGCACCGTCGCGGTGGCGACCTGCACGCCCAGCCAGAGGACGCTCCACAGGCCACCGTCGAGCCGGTGGCCCAGCCACAGCAGCCCGTACCCGGCCACCAGCACCGCACCGCCGAGCGCCCGCATCGTGTAGACGAACCAGAACCGCTTCAGGCGCAGGCCGAGCGAGGCAGCAGTGTTGAACACGGTGAGCGCGCAGCCCGCCCCGATGCCGACCGGGTGGCTGCCCAGCCCGGCCAGCGTGGTCAGCAGCGCCGCGGCCAGCGCGGTGAGGCCGAGTGACACGGTGAGGATGCCGGCTATCCACAGGCGACCGCGCGACATGATCCAGCCGGCCGGACGGGACAGCAGGAACGTGTCGACGGACAGGCCGCCGAGAGCCGCGCCCACTGTGGCGCTGACCATGTTCGCCGCGAGTTCGCCGCGTTCCGCCGCCGGCAGCGTCACCGACACCAGGGCGGCGAGGCCGGTCAGGCCCAGGGCGACCAGATAGAGACGCTCGGGGGAGACGATCCGCCGGAGCCGGCCTAACACCCGGCGCCCAGGCGCCGGCGCCGGCCACGAGCCGGCCACGCGGAATCCACTCGATCTTCCCCCGAGATGCGCGGATGTGTGCGGGCCTGTTCTACCCGACATGAGCGCCGCCGCGCAATGGACCCGGCGGGCGGGTACGCCCAGGGCTCCACCCCGCCGGTAGGGTGACGCGTCGTGGACCTCGCCCACTTCCGCGACACGATCGGCAGGCGGTGGCCGATCGTGCTGGCGCTGACGCTGCTGTGCGGCGCGTTCACCGGGGTCCTCGCCGAACGCCGGCCGCCGGTCTACCGGGCCGAGACCCAGATGCTCGTCACGTTCGCCGCCGAGAAGTCGGCCGAGCCCCAGCCCCGCCCGCCTGCGGACGAGGCGGGCCGGCTGATGCAGCGGCGGGTGAAGACGTACGCCACCATGATGAACACGCCCCGGCTGACCCGCCCGGTGATCGACTCGCTCGGACTGCCGTACACCACCGACGACCTGGCCGGCCGCGTCGTCGCGTCGTCCGCTGTCGACTCGCTGGCGATCGACGTGGCGGTCACCGACCGGTCCGCCGGCACGGCCGCGGCGATCGCCGCCGCGCTCGCCGCCGAACTGCAACGGATCGCCGAACGTGACCTGCCGCCCGCCGGACTCGGGCTCAAGGCCCACGTCGCGGTGGTCCGGGCCGCCGCGCCGCCGCCGCGTCCCGAGCCGGTGCGGTGGCAGTGGTATGCCCTCGGCGGCGCGCTCGGCGGCCTGGCCGTCGGGGTCGGCATCGCCCTGGTGCTCGGCTACCGCAGGGCCGGCACTCCGGTGAGCGCGGACGTGCGGGCGCTCTGGGCGACGGTGGCGCGCCGCCGTCCGGCCGACGCCGTCGCGGAGCCGGCGGGTGTGCCGGGTCAGAGCGACGGCCGGGTGTCCAACGCTTCGGTGAAGGAGCGGCAGGCGTCGTAGCCGGGCAACAGGCCCGCCGCCCGCGCCTCGGCCAGGCGCGGTGCCGACGCGTCCCGCTCGGACAGCAGCGGCGTCGCCGCCGGCCAGTCGATCCCGAGATCCGGATCGAGCGGGTGCACCGTGTGCTCGGCCGCCGGGTTGTACGTGGCGGAGCAGAGGTAGCTGAGCGTCGCGTCGTCGGTGAGCGCGCAGAACCCGTGCCCCAGCCCCTCGGCCAGGTAGACCGCCCGCCGGTCGGTGTCGTCGAGGCGTACCGCCTCCCACCGGCCGTACGTCGGCGAGCCGACCCGCACGTCCACCACCACGTCCAGCACCGCCCCGCGCACGCAGGTCACGTACTTGGCCTGCCCGGGCGGTACGTCGGCGAAGTGGATGCCGCGCACCACGTCCCGCGCCGACACGGACAGGTTGCCCTGCGCCAGCCGCAGCGGATGCCCGACCGCCTCGGCGAGCCGGTCGAAGCGGTACCACTCCAGGAACAGGCCCCGCGGGTCGCCGTGCAGGCGCGGGGTCACCTCCCAGGCACCCTCGATGCCCAGCGGACGGATCTTCACGACGCGCCCACTGTCCCGGACCGGTCGGCGAGCAGGCCCAGCAGGTACTCGCCGTAGCCGCTGCGGGTCAGCGGATGGGCCAGCATCCGCAGCCGCTCGTCGTCGATCAGCCCGGACCGCCAGACGACCTCCTCGACGCAGCCGATCTTCATGCCCTGGCGTTCCTCGATCACCCGGACGAACTCGGCGGCCTGCATCATCGACGCGAACGTGCCGGTGTCCAGCCACGCCGTGCCCCGGTCGAGCACCGTCACCGTCAGCTCGCCCCACGCCCGGTACGTCTCGTTGATCGCGGTGATCTCCAGCTCGCCGCGGGCGCTCGGGGTCAGCTTGCGGGCGATGTCGACCACCCGGTTGTCGTAGAAGTAGAGGCCCGGCACCGCGTACCGGGACCGGGGGCGGGCCGGCTTCTCCTCGATCGACAGCACCCGGCCGGCGTCGTCGAACTCGACCACGCCGTAGTTCTGCGGATTCGCCACCGGGTACGCGAAGACCCGCCCACCGGCCGGTTCGCCGTGCTGGGCGAGCTGCCGGCCGAGCCCGACGCCGTGGAAGATGTTGTCGCCGAGGATCAGCGCCACCGACTCCTCACCGACGAAGTCGGCGCCGAGCAGGAACGCCTGCGCGATGCCCTCCGGGCGGGCCTGCTCGGTGTACGACAGGCGCAGCCCCCACTGACTGCCGTCGCCGAGCAGCCGCTCGAACTGGGCGCGGTCCTCCGGTGTGGTCACCACCAGGATCTCCCGCACCCCGGCCATCACCAGAGTGGAGAGCGGGTAGTAGACCATCGGCTTGTCGAACACCGGCATCAGTTGCTTCGAGACGGCCCGGGTGATCGGCCAGAGCCGCGATCCGGTGCCACCGGCGAGAAGGATTCCGCGCACCCGCGGAGACTACCCGCGACGCCGCCGCCCCCGTGGCCCGTCGACGTCCCGCCCGGGCTGCCGCTACGGCGTAGACTCCACGACCCGTGAGGATCCTCGTCACCGGCGGCGCCGGCTTCATCGGGTCGGAGTACGTGCGGATGCTGCTGGGCGTGCCCGGCGGCGACGCGGCCGGGGTGCCGGTCGAGGGCCCGGCCGCGCTCACCGTGCTGGACAAGCTCACCTACTCCGGCAACCTGGCGAACCTGGCGCCGGTACGCGACGACCCCCGGCTTCGCTTCGTCCGCGGTGACATCTGCGATCCGGCGCTTGTCGACGAATTGGTGCCGGGCCACGACGTGATCGTCCACTTCGCCGCCGAGTCGCACGTGGACCGTTCGATCACCGGCGCGGCACCGTTCGTCACCACGAACGTCCTCGGCACCCAGACGCTGCTGGACGCCGCGCTGCGGCACGGCGTCCGCCGTTTCGTGCACGTCTCCACCGACGAGGTGTACGGCTCGATCGACTCCGGCTCGTGGACGGAGGACTGGCCGCTGGCGCCGAACTCGCCGTACTCCGCGTCGAAGGCGGGGTCGGACCTGCTGGCGCTGTCCTACCACCGCACCCACGGCCTGGACGTCGTGGTGACCCGCTGCTCCAACAACTACGGGCCGTACCAGTTCCCGGAGAAGGTCGTCCCGCTGTTCGTGACCAACCTGCTCGACGGCGGCACCGTGCCGCTCTACGGCGACGGCGGCAACGTCCGGGACTGGCTGCACGTGCACGACCACTGCCGGGGCGTGGCGATGGTGCAGGAGAAGGGGCGGGCCGGCGAGGTCTACCACATCGGCGGCGGCACCGAGCTGACCAACCGGCAGCTCACCGAGCGGCTCCTGGCGGCGTGCGGGGCCGGCTGGGACCGGGTCGTGCCGGTCACCGACCGCAAGGGCCACGACCGCCGGTACTCGCTGGACATCAGCAAGATCAGCAGCGAGCTGGGGTACGCCCCGAGCATCGACCTCGACCGGGGCCTGGCCGAGACGATCAGCTGGTACCGGGACAACCGGGCCTGGTGGGAGCCGCTGAAGACGGCCGGCCCCGAATGACCCGGATCCTGGTCACCGGCGCGGGCGGGATGCTCGGGCGGGACCTGCTCGCCCTGCTGCGGACCCGGCCGGACCTGTCCGTCACCGCCGCCGGCCGCGCCGACCTCGACGTCACCGACACACACGCGGTCCGGGACGCGGTGGGCGGCCACGACGTGGTGTTCAACGCGGCCGCGTGGACCGACGTGGACGGCGCCGAGACGCGCGAGCGGGACGCCACCGCCGTGAACGGCGACGCGGTGGCCGCGCTGGCCGGCGCCTGTGCCGTGTCCGGCGCGCGTCTCGTGCACGTCTCCACCGACTACGTGTTCGCCGGGGACGCCACCGAGCCGTACCCGGAGGACGCCCCGACCGGCCCGGTCAACGCGTACGGGCGCAGCAAGCTCGCCGGGGAGCGGGCGGTGGCCCGGCTGCTGCCCGAGACCGGGTACGTGGTGCGCACCGCCTGGCTCTACGCCACCCACGGGCGCAACTTCGTCACCACCATGCTGCGGCTGGCGGCCGAACGCGACCGGCTCGACGTGGTGGACGACCAGCGCGGACAGCCCACCTGGTCGTACCGGCTCGCGGAGCGTCTCGTGGCGCTCGCCGACGCGGCGCTCGCCGGCGACGCGGCACCCGGGACGTACCACGGCACCGCCGCCGGCGAGACCACCTGGTACGGCCTGGCCCGCGCCGTCTTCGCCCTGCGTGGTCTCGACCCGGACCGGGTCCGGCCGACGACGAGCGACAGCTTCCCGCGCCCGGCGCCGCGCCCCCGCTTCAGCGTGCTGGCGCACGGCCGGTGGGCCGCCGCGAAGCTGCCGCCGCCGGGGGAGTGGCACGCGGACCTGGCCGAGGCGCTCAGCGCCCTCCGCCCCGGAACACCTCGGTGACGGTACGCAGCACGATCTTGATGTCGAGCCAGAGCGACCAGTTCTCGACGTAGTAGTTGTCGAACCGCGCCCGGTCCGAGATCGGCGTGTCCCCGCGCAGACCGCTGACCTGCGCCAGCCCGGTGAGCCCGACCGGTACGCGGTGCCGCATCGCGTACCTCGGGTATTCCATGGAGAACTTCTCCACGAAGTACGGCCGCTCCGGCCGGGGCCCCACCACGCTCATCTCGCCGCGCAGGATGTTCCACAGCTGCGGCAGTTCGTCCAGCGAGGTCCGCCGCATGAACCGCCCGATCGGCCCGACCCGCTCGTCGTGCGCGATCGACCAGGTGGTCTGCGACTCGTGCTCGTCGGCCGGGCGCATCGACCGGAACTTGATCACGTGGAACGGCTTGCCGTACCGGCCGATGCGCTCCTGACGGAAGAACACGCCCCGGCCGCCGTCGAGGAACGTGGCGACGGCGCAGAGCAGCAGCAGCGGGCTCAGCACGAGCAGGGCGGTCACCGCGAACACCACGTCGGAGGCGCGCTTGAGCCGCCACCGGGGCCCGGTGAGCGTGGTGTCGCCGATCTTGATGATCGGGATGGCGCCGATGTGGTCGGGGTAGCCGCCCTGTGACCGCGACCCCCACAGGCGCGGCACCGCCCACAGGTCACAGCGGGAACTGGCCGGACGCAGCAGCGCCTCCATCAGGTCGGCCTCGGAGCAGTCCGGGTCCGCGATGACGAGGACCTCGCACTCCAGCATGTCGGCGAGTTTTTCCAGGTCGTCGATGGTGCCGATGAGCGGCAACGCGCCGATCCGCGGCCGTGATGGGGCGTCGACAGCGCCGACGAACCGCAGCCCGTACTGCGGGTATCGGCGCAGCAGCCGGGCCAGCTCACCGCCGATCGGCCCGCCGCCGATCACTATTGCGTTGTGCTCCACCCACCGCCGCTTGCGGGCCAGCAGGATGAGCCGGCTGTTCAGCGCCCGCCCGACGATCACCAGGCCGGCGGAGAGCGCGACGCCGCGCATGAACCCGCTGACGTGCGGCACCGAGTCGTGCCGCAGCGCCGCGATGATGGCACCCACCGCGCCGGAGGCCAGCAGCCGGCCGCCGAGGCTCGGCAGCTCGTCCAGGATGCTGATGTGCCGGCGCGGCCGGTAGAGCCCGCCCGCGGCGAACAGGCCCACTGTGAGCGCGGCGTTGAACAACGTGCCACGCCAGTAGTCCTGCGTCAGCAGCAGCGGCGTGAGCAGCGCCGCGACGTCGATGGGCGCGGTCACCATCCAGGCCCGCAACCATCGGGTACGCGTCGACGCCCGCGACCCCGCGTACGGCAGCACAGTGGTCGTGTCCATGCCGCTGTCCATCGGCCTGTTCATGGCCACACCGGACGGCGGCGCAGACGGATGCTCGAACGCCGGCAGGCGTGGCATGGTCGATCCTCCCCCGTGACGCCGCCGGCCCGGATACAGAGACCGACGGCGATCGCAGGATACGAGCGACCCCGCCCCGCCGCCAGCACCGGCATGGCAGATCGACGTCCTACTTTCCGCTGATGGCGAGGATCTCGGGGACCGAGTCGCGGCGCACCGCGTCGAACAGCGTCTTCGAGCGCGCCGGATCGGGGAACACGACGCTCTCGCTGCCGACCCGGCCGGTGCCCTTGACCGGGCAGGTGAAGAACGTCAGGTTGCCGCCGCGCAGGCCCCGCATCTCCATCGCGAGGTCCACCAGCGACAGTGACTTGTCGACGGCCACCGAGTCGGACGTGGCGCGGACGAACGAGTTCAGCTTGGCCGGGTTGGTCAGCACACCGCCCGAGGCGGCCTTGTCCAGGATCGCCTTGATCACCTGCTGCTGGTGCCGGATACGCGCGAAGTCGCCGTCCGGGAAGGCGTGCCGCTCCCGCGCGTAGTCCAGCGCGGCGGCCCCGTCCATCGTCTGCCGGCCCTTCTCGAAGGTCCGCGTGCCGATCAGCGAGTACTTCGTGGTGAAGCCCTTCTCCACGTCGATCTCGACACCGCCGAGCGCGTCGATGATCTCCTTGAAGCCGGCGAAGTCGACCATCGCCACGTTGTCCACCCGGACGCCGCTGAACTTCTCCACCGTCTGCACCATCAGCGGCACGCCGCCCCAGGCGTACGCGGCATTGATCTTCGCGTCGCGACCGCCGCGGCCCTCCTTCGACTTCGGGACGGCCGTCCAGGTGTCGCGGGGGATCGAGATGAGCTGGGCGCTCGCCCGGTCCTTCGGCAGGTGGGCCAGGATGATCGTGTCGCTGCGCGAGCCGCCGGTGCTCTCCGGGTCGCGGGAGTCGCTGCCCAGGATCATGATGTTCATCGCGCCCTTGGCCTCGACCTGCGGACGCGACTCCTCCGGGACGCCCTCGAAGGCGTCGACCCGCTCGATCGACTTGTCGACGGAGCGGTAGTAGAGGCCGCCGGCCAGGGCGGTGCCGCCGGTCAGCAGCACCACTACGAGCAGCACGATCAGGGCGATCCGCCGGCCCCGGCGGCGCCGGGGCGCCTTCTCCTCCACCGGCCCGCCCGGCTCCACATCGGAGCCCTGCGCACGACTGTCGGAATCGGTGAGCTGGTGGCGATCTGACATGCCGCGATGCTACTGATTCGCGTCGTACCGTGTGGACCCGCGCCCGGACGGTGACGCCCGGCGGCGCGGGACCGCCGCGGCGAGGTTCCCGGTTCCGGGCCTTGCCCCGGCCGGCTGCGGGATCGATGATGGTGAGGAATGCCACATCGGCCGAGGAGTCGAGATGCAGGTCATCCACCAACCGCGGGTGGCGTGGGACGCCGCCCGGGTCATCGGCGGGGCGATCCACGACGAGCAGCTGTTCGGCTGGCTGCGCGGCGAACTCGGTGCCCTGATGGGCCCCGCGGCGGCGGTGGCCCTCGACGAGAGCCGGGACCGGGTCCGCTGGGCCGGCGACGCCCGGCTGCCGGTCGAGACCGGCGTGTGGCGCGTCCGCCTGGAGGACTCGCTGCGGCAGCACCCTGACCTGGCCGGCGGGCTGGCCGGTGTCGTCTCCACCGCCCGTACGCTGCGCCCGGTTTAGCTTTCGCTTAGCTCGCTTGTCCCACGGCGCGCCGGTCCGGCAGCATCGACCGGCGTGACCGACGGCACCGCACCCCACCCGCCGACCACCGGCGCCGCGCCCGGACCCGCCACCCCGGACGACCGGCGCCGCACCGCCGGACGTCGTCGCCGCCTGGCCGCCGCCGGGCTGGTCACCGTCGCCGCCGCGGTCGCGGTGACCCTCGCGGTACGCGGCGGGGC
>NZ_JBXUOV010000053.1:0-33200 GCF_057196585.1 Micromonospora sp. ATLC20 | reverse complement strand
GCCCACCGCCGCCGGCGGCTGTCCACCGGCGCGCCGGGCTTCGGCCGGCCGCCGCCCCGCTCGGGCCCCTCCGGCACCGCGGTCATCGCACCCCCTCCATGCCGGATCGCAGCACCGCGTCCCGCGGCGTCACCGGGACGCGCGGGCCGTCGGGCGAGGGGTGGCCGGACCGCCGTGGCGGTCCGCGATCCACGCTAACAACCCCGACCGGTGTACGCGCGCAGCCGCGCGCACGGCGCTTCCGCCCGGCCCGAGAGGCGGGCGCTGACCGATCGGACGAGCCGTCCCGTAGTCCTATCCGTGGGACTCGGAGCGGTTTCGGTCCCGCTCACGGGACCAACCATCCAGAGTCGATCGGCGCACCTTGATCCGTGATCGAAGCGCTTCGTAGCGTGAGGCTCCGCGATCCTTCGGGGGAGGACCAAAACGCATGGGCGTAGACGCTCGTCAGGCCGCCGGCCAGGCCGTGACATATCTGCGGTCCCTGGCCGAGCGGCAGTACGACCGGGTCTGGACCCCGGACTTCCTGCACCTCACCCCCGACGTGCAGGGCTTCGCCGTGTTCCACCGTGGCGGCCTGGTGCTGGTCTACGGCGCGGTGTCACCGGAGGACTCGGCCCGCTGGGTCTTCCGGATGGCCTGCGTGGCCGGCGCCGACGTGCCCGACATCTCCGGGGCGATGGCCTGGGCGAACATCAGGAACCGGCTGGCCGAGGCCGGGCGCTACTACTGCGTCGTGAAGGCCGACCAGAGCGCCTGCCACGTGGTGTTCGCGCTCGACGTGCGCAGCCCGCTGCTCGACGACGTCACGGCGCCCGACGCGCAGGCGGCGCGGGAACTGCTGCACTTCTCGCTCGCGGTGTGCGTGCACAACGCCGTGGCGGACTTCCGTGATCTGGCGTCCTACCTGCCGGCGCGGCCCCTCGCCCCGACCGAGATCGACGCCTGGATGCTGTTCGCCGGCACCCAGGACTGACTGTGCGGCATCGGCTCGCCGGCTCGGCGCAGCCCCGCGAGCTGTACGAAGATGTCCCGCTTCGCGGTCGCGGTGCCCCGGCGGTTGAGCACGTAGCCGGTCAGCCAGATCCAGCCCATGTGCGTCACCTCGGCGCCGATCGACACGACCCGGAATGTGAGCGCCCGGTCGCCGCCGAACTGCACCGACGCGCGACCGTCGACCCGCAGCAGGTCACCGGTTTGCGGGCGCACCGCTACCAGGGGCCGTCGTTCGGCGGGCGGCACTCCCGGGCGTGCATGGTCTGCCAGTCCCGCAGGGCGCGCTTCAGCCTGTCGTTCTCCTGCGCGAGCAGGCGTACCTGCCGGTGCAGCTCGGTCAGCTCGTCGGCGACCCGGGCCTGGAACTCGCGTACCTGATCGGGGTCGACACCCCGCCGACGGGGATCGAAGGCGTGGGTGCGTATCTCGTGCGGGGTCATCCGGGCCGGTAGGCCGGTCAGGTAGATCCGGCCGGATCGATACTGCGTCACTTCGGTCCTTTCCGGGGCAGGCGGAGACGCGGCGGGTCGGTGCGGTGGGTCTGGAAGGGCGGGCCGCCCGCACGCCGGCCGCGGGCGGCCCGCCCGCTCCGCCCCCGCAGCCCAGATCGGCGGTACGGAGGCGGAGCAGTCCGGAGGGTCGGGACGGGTACGCACACCCGCCCCGACCGGGGATGAGCCGAACTCGTTGCCACGCGAGGAGCGGCCCGATAGCAACACTAACGGCTTAGCCGTTTAAGTCAACCACTGATTGTTGTCGTTCGTGGGCGTTTCGTGATCGAATTGGCGTGCCACGCAAGGAGCGCCATGCCTACGACACCCGACTACATCCGCATCTCCGACGACATCATCGCTGCTGTTCGGAGCAAGCGGCTCAAGCCAGAGGACAAGCTGCCGTCGATCGCCCAGATGGCGGCGGACTACAAGGTCGGTACCTCGACCATCCAGATGGTCTATGTCCGCCTGGAGGCGCTCGGCGTTATTCGGCGCCACCAGGGCAAGGGCATCTTCGTGACCGACCCGAAGACCTGGATGAGGGAGCCGTAACCGGCGCCAGCCCAGCATGCCCCCTCGGTCGGCGCGCGACTCGCCATACTGTCGGCGATGACTGCTGACGTGCGTACCGAAGACGGTTGTCGCCTGTGGGCCGACCAGGCCGGCGCCGGGTCGCCGCTGGTGCTCTGTCACGGCGGCCCGGGCATGTGGGACTACCTCGACCCGGTCGCCCGGCTGCTCGACGATCGCGCCCGCGTCATCCGGTGGGACCAGCGCGGTTGCGGGCGCTCCGAGCGGCGTGGTCCGTACTCGGTCGGCCGCTTCGTCGCCGACCTCGACGCGGTACGCGAACACCTGGCCGGACCGCGAACGGCAGTGCTGGGCCACTCGTGGGGCGCGCACCTGGCGCTGCGGTACGCGATCGAGCACCCGGAGCGGGTCAGTCACCTGATCTACGTCTCCGGCACCGGCATCGACCCCGAACGCGGCTGGCATCCGCACTACGAACTCAATCTCAAGCGGCGACTCGGGCTGCACCTGAAGCGGTGGGAGGAGTTGGGCGCTCGCGCCCGCACCCCGGCCGAGGATCGGGAACGGGCGGTGCTGCAGTGGTCGGCCGACTTTGCCGACCCCGACGCCGCCGTGCGGCACGCCGAGGACATGGCCACGCCGTGGCTTGGTGTCAACAGTGACTGCAATCGGGCGATCAACGCCGAGGTCAAGCAGGAACTCCGCACCTGCGACATCGCGGCGCGGTGCCGGACACTCGACCTGCCCGTGCTGATCATCGACGGACCCGAGGACATCCGTCCCCGCTGGGGCGTCGACTCGCTGGAGAAGGCGCTGCCGAACTGCGAGCGGGTCAGCCTGCCCGGATCAGGTCATCTGCCGTGGGTCGAGAACCCGCACGGCTTCCGCCGGGCCGTTGCCGGCTTCCTCGACGGCCACGGGTGAGCCACGTCCTTCTCGATCCAGTAGCTGCTGACGGCGTGGAGATCTTGGTACGAAAGGGCCCCCATGAGGGCCGTTTCGTACCAAGATCTATTCGCGTCTCGTCTGGTGAGACGTCAGTCTCGGAAGTGCTCGGGTGGAGGCTCCGTGGGGGCCGCCGAGAAATCGACGCAGCAACATTTTTGGATGTTCGGCTGGTGTCGGCGCGTTGATCGTCCTGGTCGGATGGCGGAACGGACATCGCCGTTCGACGATGACAGGAGGGACCGTGCGCACACCATCCCGTGCGTTGACGGGGACCACCGCGCTGCTGATGGCAGCCGGTCTGGTCCTGACCGCCGCTGGCGGCGGCCAGGCGGCACCCCGGGAACAGACCCGTACCCAGGCGCCACCCGACCACCTGCCGGGCGACCGGCACGACACCAAGGCCACTGACAACCGCAAGGGCCGCGTTCTCGCCAGCGACCGGCAGCGCGACCGCGCCGCCGCGCTCGGCGCTCGGGTGCGCTGGACCGACTTCGGTACGCCCGCGACGCTCACCTCGACCGGCAAGCCCCTGGCCACCGGGCTGCCCGCCGACCCGGCCGCCGCCGCGCGCGCGTACGTCGCAGCCAACCGGGACGTGCTGGGCCTGACCGTCGAGGGCGCCGCCGCGCTGGAACTGCTGACGGTGGCGCCGATGGGGCAGGGCGCCACCGTACTGTTCCGGCAGCGCTTCGGTGACCTGCCGGCCGCCGTCGACGGCATGCTGTCGATCGGCGTACGCGACGGAGCGGTGTGGCACGTCAGCTCCTCGCTCGCCCGTGACGCCGGTACGCCGGCCCCCGCGACGATCAGCGCCGAGCAGGCCCGTACGGCCGCCGTCGCCGACGCGGGCCGTGCCGACGCGCAGGTCGTGCGTACCTCATTGGTCGCGGTGCCCACCGCGGACCGTGGGCCGCGCGCGGCGTGGGAGGTGGTCCTCGGCGCGGACACCACCGGCGCGGACCCGGCCGCCTACTCCACCTACGTGGACGCCCGCGACGGCACGGTGCTGGTCCGCGAGGACCTGATCGACCACGACGCCGACCACCCCTCGTGGGAGGTCTTCCCCAATTCGCCGCGTGTCGACGGGTCCTCGGCCGACACCCGCAAGCGGTGGTGCGCCGTGCCGGCGCGCGGCTGCGCCGAGGTGGTGGGCGTGCCCGGGCACCCGGCGTGGGACGTGGACCCGGCCACCGGCCAGTCCACCACCACGACCAAGGGCAACAACGCGATCGCGGTGCAGAACTGGAACAGCAACGACCCGTTCAGCGTCGGCACCGAGACCGCGACGCCGCGCCCGGACCGCCGGTACGACTACCCGTGGACGAACCAGTGGCAGGAGCAGCGCTGCAACCCGGAGGTGTTCACGTCGCCGCAGGCGAACGACATCGACGCGGCGCGGGCGAACCTGTTCGCCATGCACAACCGGATGCACGACTGGACCTATCACCTCGGGTTCACCGAGGAAACCTGGAACATGCAGCAGGACAACCTCGGCCGCGGCGGGCTCGGTAACGACCCGGAGCAGGGCAACGCGCAGGCCGGTGGCATCAGCGGCGGTCCGCCCGCGTTCGCGGCCCGTAACAACGCCAACCAGATCACCCCGCCGGACGGCGTCGCGCCGACCACGAACATGTACCTGTGGCAGCCGATGGCGGGCTCGTTCTACGCGCCGTGCGTCGACGGCGACTTCGACATGTCGGTGATCGCCCACGAGTACGGCCACGCGGTCACCAACCGCATGATCGCCGGCCCGAGCGCCGGGGTCAGCTCGCCGCAGGGCATGAGTGAGAGCTGGTCCGACCAGCTCGCCATGGAGTACCTCTTCGAGCACGGGTACGCCGCGCCCGGCCGGCGCGGCTTCACCATCGGTGAGTACACCACCGGGGACCCGAACGCGGGTATCCGCAACTACAACATGAGCGACAGCCCGCTCAACTACAGCTCGGTCGACTACGACTTCGTCGGCCTCCAGGTGCACGCCTCCGGCGAGTTGTGGAGCGCGACGAACGCCGACATCCGGGCGGCCATGATGCGCCGCTGGGGCAGCGGCACCCCGGCCGTGCAGAAGGCGTGCGCCACCGGCGCCCGCGACGTGACCGCCTGCCCTGGTAACCGACGCTGGATCCAGCTGGTCTTCGACTCGTTCCTGCTCATGTCGGTCAGCCAGGTCAGCATGGTCGACGCCCGGGACGCGATGCTCGCCGCCGACCGGATCCGCTTCGGCGGGGCCAACCAGGACCTGCTGTGGAACGCGTTCGCCAAGCGCGGCCTCGGCGAGACCGCGGCCAGCGTCGGCCACACCGACGCCGACCCCACGCCGGGCTTCACCTCGCCGTACGCGCGGGAGGCCGCGCTGCGGTTCCTGCCGGTCGGCGAACGCGGGCCGGTGGCCGGCGCGCAGCTGTTCGTCGGGCGCTACCAGGCCCGGGCGGTGCCGGTGGCGGACACCGACGCGGCCACCCCGCTCACCGACCGGGTCGAGCTGGTGCCCGGCACGTACGAGTTCGTGGTGCGGGCGCCCGGCTACGGCCACACCCGGATCGGCCCGGTGACGGTCAAGGCCGGTCAGAACCGGACGCTGCCGGTGACGTTGCGACCCAACCTGGCCTCGGCCACCGCGGGCGCGGCGGTCACCGGCGACGGGATCAACCTGTCGCAGATCGCCGACGACGACGAGGCCACCAACTGGGCCGCGCTCGGCGCGCCGGTCGCCGGCCGGCAGGTCACAGTCGACCTGGCCGGTGACGTCCAGCAGGTACGCCGGGTGCAGGTGAGCGCCATGCTGCGCCCGCCGGTCACCGGTGACGCCGATGCCGGCACCCAGAGCCGGTACTCCGCGGTGCGGCAGTTCCGGGTCCTGGCGTGCACCGCGACGGGGCCGGTGACCTGCGCCGACGCAGCGGACTTCCGCCCGGTCTACACGAGCCGGCCGGACGCGTTCCCGGCTGTGGCGCCGCGTCCCCGGGCGCCGGAGCTGATCATGCGGTCGTTCGACATCCCGCGTACCAAGGCCACGCACCTGCGCGTCGAGGTGCTGACCAACCAGTGCACGGGCGCGCCGGACTACGCCGGTGAGCAGGACGACGACCCGCGGGCGGCGACCGACTGCGCCACCGCCAGCCCGCAGGCGCAGAACGTGCGGATCGCCGAGTTCCAGGCGTTCTCGCACTGACACACGCGGCGGGTGCGGACGGGCGGCCCCTGTCGTCCGTCCGCACCCGCCACCGTGTGTTCACGCGCGGTTCGGGGCGCCGTCGCCGGATCGGGACTGTACGGCGGGCAGGATCCTCGACAGACTGAGCACCGATTGGCCATCAATGCTGATCGATGCGCTGTCGTCCCGTTCAAGGAGGATCCCTTGACCCCGTTCCGCGCCGCCGTCACCCGCGTACGCCGCGCCCTCGCCGCGTCCGCCCTGGTCACCGCCGTGGCCGCCGCTGCGCTCGTCGCACCGTCCACCGTCTCCACCCGCCTCGCCGAACCGGCCGTGGCAGCCGTCTACGGCTCCTGCACGCAGTCCCGCTGCGCCGACGCGCGCGCCGCCCGTTCCGGCTGGTCCGCGAAGAGCTTCCCGACCAGCCGCGGCTGGTACTCGTGGAGCGGCGGCCAGTGCAACTTCGCCGGCGGCCGGTTCTACAACTACGAGGGACAGCTGCCCACCGGCGCCACCTACTACGAGTACGACGTGTACCCGCGCGCCTGCAACGCCTCCCGGGACGCGTACCGGATCGTGGTCAACAAGAGCACCGGGGCGACCTGGTTCTCACCCGACCACTACGCCAACTTCTACCGGCTCTGAGCAGCCTCGACGCCGGCCGGGCCCGCTGTGCCCGGTCGGCGCCGTCGGGAAAGGACGGACCATGGGCGCAGCGTCCGCGCAACCGCCGGCCTGGCTCGTGTACGGCGGCACGCCGCCCGAGCCGGAGGGCGGCGCGACCGTGTCAGGCTCGGGCGGTGACCCCTGGTCGGGTGGCGGGGCGCTCCCGGGCGGCGTGCTGATTTCCGGCGCGCAGGCCCGGACCCGGGCCACGCTGCACGAGACGCTGGCCGGGGCGCTGGAGCTGCCCGGCTGGTACGGCCGCAACTGGGACGCCCTCGCCGACGCGCTCGCCGACCGCCTCGACGCCGGTCCGCTGACAGTGGTCGTGACCGACGCGGCGGACCTGCTCGCGGACGAGCCGCCCGCCCAGCTCGGCACGCTGCTGGACGTGCTGGGCGCGGCCGCCGCCGGTGGGCACGAGACGTTGCGGGTGGTGCTGCGCGACCACCCGGACCGCCTGCCCGCCCTGCGCGCCCGGGTAGCCGCCGTGCTCGGCGGCCACGTAGGCGCCCCACCCCCCGCCGACTGACCCCCCGCACCCCGCCACTCACGCCCGCCACCCGCGGACCGGGCGGTGATCAAGGACTTTGCGTCCGGATCAGGCCCCTACGGCGACACAAACTCCTTGATCAACGCCTAGGGGCGGGGCGGGGTGGGGGAGGGGTCAGGCGGGGTGGTCGAGGATGGCGCTGAAGCGTTCCTCGGCCAGGTCGAGCTGGGCGAGGATGTGTTGCTTGACCGGCGGGGACAGTGGTGTGTCCGGGCGGGCGACCAGGTCACGGAAGACCGGCACCAGCGGGCGGTACTTGGCGGCGGCGCGGGCCACCTTCGGCCCGACCGTGTGGATCACGCCCACGCCGTTGTCGGTGAAGTCGGACACCTTGATCACCCGCGCCCAGGGTTCCCGTTCCAGGCTGGCCGCCACGTGCTCCCGGTACTGCTCGTCGCGGTCCCGGCCCGGGTCGTACGCCGGGTTGGTGACCGCCGCGACCAGCCGGGCGACCCGCGACCCGAACCGGCCGGACAGCGCGGCGAGCGCCGCCGAGGTCACGTCGGGCCCGGTGGCCGAAGGGTCGAGCCCGGCCAGCTCGGCGGGGTGGTCCTCGACCGCGTCGTGCAGCAGCCCGGCGACGATCACGTCCACGTCCCGCACCTGGTAGTGGTGCATCAGCCGGATCGACACCCGCAGCAGGTGGTTGAGGTACGGCTCGCGTACCCGCCGGTCGTCGCGGTGCAGGTCGGCGGCCAGGTCGAGCGCCTCGGTCAGCCGGTCGCGCGCGGCCTCGTCGAACGCCTCGATCTCCAGCCGGAACCGGGCCAGCAGGCCGGGCTCGCCGTGGATCTCGGTGATTGCGTGCATCGGCATGGTGGCGAGGTACGCGGGAAACTCCATGCGTCCCTTATAGCCGATCTTCGCTGGATCCGGCGTCCGACACCGTGGCCGGTATGTCACCAGCGGCGCCACTTCGGCAGGTCGCGGCGCGACATCTGCCTCCAGAACCGGCGCATCCGTGCGTGCCGTACGTTCTGCCAGGGCGCGCGGGCGGAGAACGCATACCACCACGAGGTCAGGTCGGCCTGCCGGCCGCAGAAGTTCTGGTCCATCCGGTGCGGCAGCGGCTCGCCCCTGGCCGGCAGCGGGCACAGCCGGAAGGCGCAGTCGTCCAGGCAGGTCGCGCCGGGTACGCAGGCATCGGCCCGGCGGGTGCTGCGTTCGGGCTCGAGCGGTTCCCGGTCCGCGGTGATACAGGGCGGGAGATCGCACCGGTCCGCCCGGTGCAGACGTTCCTCGCGCTGCTTCACCGATTCGCCCCGGTCGGCGAGGTTCAGCAGCAGCATGACGTCGGCGAGCAGCCGTTCGGCAGTAGGTTCGAGCACGCTCCAGCCGGTGGAGTCGGGAATCCACAGCCGTTGGTTGCGCCGTACCTCGGGCGACGGGCTGCACGACCCGACCCGGCCGGCCGTCTCGCCCTCTTCGATCCAGCAGAACCGTTCCGGCTGCCGGGTGACGAGCGCCGACATGCAGAGCCGCGCCGCGGCCAGCAGGAACGGATGGGCCGGGCACGGCTCACGATCGGCGACGGCGCTGCCCGCGGTGCGCAACCAGTGCTGCACCAGGCCGACCGGATCGGCGCCGGCCCCCCGCTTCGGCAGCGGCTCGCTCGGGTTCATCGGCAGCGACAGCAGGGTCAGCGCCTGGATCAGCACCAGGTGGCTGTACCAGAAACGGGAGTGGGCCAACGCGAACTCGGCCTTCTCGACCAGGAAGCTGCGGTCGGCGTCCTGCCGGCCGATCGGCAGGTGCCGGACGTTCGCCGCGATGCGGAATCCCTGCGCCAGCGCGATCTCCAGGCTGAGGCCGAGCCGCCGGTCGTCGCGGAGGTCACGGTTCGCCGCGAGCGCGTCGAGCCAGGCGTCGAGCTGACGCCCGGCCCGTCGCCGGGTGGCCGGGGTCTCGGTGTCGCGGTCGACCGACAGCAGCAGCAACGGCGCGATCCACGCCCGCAGCCGCTGCGGCCAGATCGCCGGAGCGACGGCGTACCGGTCGGGCAGGCGCGGGCCCGCCCCGCCTTCGGGTCGTAGTGCCTCCGCGGCGTCCACGCCGCCGAGCCCGATCTCGCGCGCGGCGGCGAGCTGGACCCGGTACGAGGCTTCCCCGGCAGCGAGACGGAAGAGGCTGGCGTAACTGGACGGCAGTGAAGACGGTGGCTTCGGCAACCTGTCTCGGCGACGGCGTTCGGCGAGGTACCGGGCGGCATCCCCCCACCGCCGGACGAGCGCGAGCTTGGCCTCGTCCAGCGGGCGGTCACCGACGTCGCCCTCCTGGAAATCGGACCAGCCCGCCTCGATCTGCGCGGCGATCCGTTCCTGCTGCGGACGGTCGGTGGCGGCGTCCACCTCGAACGCGGTCGCGTACATCTCCAGCCGCCAGCAGGGGTTGCGCCCGGCGTCGGCGCGGCGCAGCAACCGTTCGACCAGACCGGAGTTGAACGCGTCGTGGCCCGGCTCCCGGGACAGGAGAACCAGCGCGATGAGCGCTTCCCGGCTCGGTTCGTCCGGAACGAGCAGGGGCAGCAGGGCGTTGCGCATCTGCGCGTCGGACAGGAACCGGGCACCGAGGTATGCCTGGATCACGCCGTGCTGGAAGCGCATGCCGTCGGGATGCAGCGTGACCAGGGAGAACTCACCGGCGGTGGTGACGGCGGTGACGAGGTCGGCGCGACTTCGCGCGTCGAGCCCGTCCCTGACCTGGTTTTCGAGGTGGGATACGACGATGCCGAGCGCCGTCCCGAGTTCCGTTCCGCCGTCGCGGGCGTTCGTCATCTGGTCGTAGGTCACGTTCAGCGACTTGCGCAGCAGGCCCACGCACGCGAAGGCGGACACCACGTCCAGGGCGTGCCGGCGTTCCTTCGGATCGTGCGCGAAGTCCTCGCAGATGTATCCGTCCTCGAGCGCCTGCAGCCACGCGTCGAGCAGGAGGCGGCGGATCTTCGCCCGGTCCACCGGACGGACCGATCCGCCGGTCTCGCGGTGGCTGCCGAGCCCTTCCGGTAGCCGCCCGAGCCGGTTGAGGTCCCGGATGACCTTCAGGTAGACGGGTGACTCGGTCACGTCGGCGTCGTTGATCAGGTGCGCGACGGTCATCCGGGACGGCCTCGGCGCCGGGTCGTCGCTGTCCAGGCCGAAGGTGAGCGCGTGGGTCTCGCTGAGCGGTTCGAGCCCGATCACGACCGCCGGCATGCTGCGCAGCGGATCGTACGGGCGGGCGGCGGCGATCAGCGGAAGCCGGTTCTGCGCCGCCCGGGTGAACGCCTGGCGGAGCACGCTGTCGTGCTGGCCCTCCTGGCCCTCGCGGTCCTGCCCGCCCAACTCCTCCAGCCCGTCGGCCAGCACCGCGATCTTGTTGCTCCACCGCAGTTGGCGCCACAACCGGTCGGCCTGTCCGCCGTTCCACAGGTACGGGTCGACGAACTGCGTGAACTGCTCGCGCGCCGCCTTCTCGAAGTCGAGGGAGCCGACGTCCTTCACGTCGCGCAGCGAGAGGGCGACCGGCACGACGCCGCGTCGCGCCAGCTCGTGGGTCAGCCGGAGCATCACTGCGGTCTTGCCCGCGCCGACGCCGCCGACGAGGACCATCGGGCACCGGACGTCCGGGTCACGGATCCGTTCGATGAGCACCTCGCACAGTTCGTCGCGTCCGACGATGTCGGCGAGCGTGTCGTTCGAGGTGCCCACCAGGTCCTCGGGATGGTGCTTGGCGATCCGCTGGTACCGCCGGTACACCCGGACGAAGGTGAGCAGGTAGAAGCCGACGAAGACGATCGCCACCGCGAGGATCTTGCCGAGGAAACCGCTTATCTTCTTGCACTGCCCCTGGTTCGCGGGCCCGGTGCAGAAACGGTCCTGCACCCAGGCCAGGGGCGGGAGCTGCTCGACCCGCCAGTGCCCGACGGCCACGTTCCACAACGGCAGCACGAACTGGGTGAGCACCCAGACGCCCACCACCACCGCGGCGCCGACCGCCAGCACCAGCCACCACCATGGCCGGTGCCACCACCGGGCTGGAGCCGCGGGACGGGTCGCCGCCCTCCGGCGCTGCCGCTGCGACCGGTTCCCGTACCAGGTGCCGGCCCGGCGGAAGGTCATCGCGACCCAGACACGCGGCGTCCACAGCCAGCCGCGCCACAGCGGACCCCGCATGCCGGCACCCCCCGGCCCGCATGCCGCCGTTCGGCGCAGGCGAGCGACGCTCACGAAATCTCCGGGCCGAGGCTAACCCCTGCGAGAGCTGCGAGGAGGGGGTTTGCGTCAGTCGCCCGGGGTGAGGCGCTTGACCAGGCGTACGCAGGTGCCCTCCGGCGTGCCGACGATGGTGGCCTCGTCCATCACCCGCGCCATGATCAGCCGCCCGCGTCCCCGGTCGCCGCTGTCGTCGCCGTCGGCCGCGCGCCAGCCGCCGCGGTCGCGTACCTCGATCTCCAGCCGGTCGCCGCGCAGCTCGGCCCGCAGGGTGGTGATGCCTTCCGGGGCGAAGCGGTAGCCGTGCTCGATGGCGTTGGCGCACGCCTCGCCGGTGGCGATGAGGACGGTGTCGACGTCCCACTCGCTCACGCCTTGGGCGTGCAGCCAGCCGCGCAACCGTTCCCGGGTGGCGGCGAGCCGGGCCGGGTCGGCCGGTAGGTCGATGGTGAGGACCGGGCCGACGTCGCCGGATGTCCCACCCGTCACGTTCGGCCCTCCGTCCCGTGCCCGTCCCCGGGCCTGGGCGCCCACTCGCGCTCTCACCGCCTGATTCTCACCCTGTTGTCCCCGGTGGCCGCCGATTCATTCCCCCGGCGGCGATGTCCGTCAACGTGATCATCGCGCATCGGCGGCGGCGTGTCAGCCGGCGGGCCGGTGACGACGCCGGGCCGGCATCCCCCGGGGGACGCCGGCCCGGTTGCCGGGGTGGGTTCCGGCGCAGGTCAGAGCGGCAGCCGGCCGGCCCCGGCGAAGGCGTCCACGACGAACGGGACCAGGGGGGTCGGCAGCGGCCGGGCGGCGCGCAGCGTGGGCGTCCACCCGGCGTCGCCGCCGAGGTCCGGGTCGTGGGCGGCGTTGTACCCGGCGAGCAGGCTCACCGGCCGGGGCAGGCGGTCACCCTGCCGGACCCAGCTGCCCCGCTCGGTGAGCGCGGTGCCGCCCCAGTCGTAGAGCAGGTCGGCCGGGGTGGTGTCGCCGGTGAGCGTGAAGAAGTTGTTCTCCGCGTACAGGGCGGACTGCACGCCGACGCCGAGGGCGTACGCGAAGCCGGGCCCGCCGAGCCGGTAGTGGTTCTCGTGCACGTCGACCTGGCCGAACCGCACCCGGGGCAGCCGTTGCAGCGTGCCGTCGAACAGGTTGTGCCGCACTGTGACGTCGAGCCGGCCCACGTCCGGGCCGACGGTGTTCGACGAGCCGATCAGCATCACCTTGTCCCGGCCGGTGAACCGGTTCCAGGACACGGTGACCAGGCTGGCGGTGTGCGTGACGTCCACCGAGCCGTCGTGCACCTGCCAGGGCCGGCCGAAGTAGACGGGCTGCGCGCTGTCCGGGTTGTCGCCGTCGGTGAACGTGTTGTGGTCGATCCAGACGTGCTCGCTGCGCCGCACCGAGATCTGGTCGTACTGGGAGTTCCAGTTGCCGGTGTCGCCGTCGGTCGGGGACCAGGCGGGGAAGCAGTCCCGGGCGTCGGTGAACTCGATGTTGCGCACGATCACGTTGTCCACCCGGTCGATCATCAGCGTCAGGCCGGTGAGCCGGGCGCCGCGCAAACCGATGATCGTGGTGTTCGAGCCGACGTTGATCTGGGTCTGCCGGGTCTGCGCGGCCACCGAGCGCACCCGGGCGGCCTCCAGCGGCCCGCTCGGGTTCGTCCGGCCCCAGGTCGCCGGGTCGTACGCGGCCAGGTAGGCGGGCAGCGAGTACTCCGGGTCGGCCAGGTCGGCGCAGTCCAGCGTTGTGCCGTCCGGGCCTTCGAAACCGTCGACGGTTCCGGCCACGTACACGATCTTTCCGGTGGCGTCGGCGGCGTTCGTGGCGTTGTCGCCGCCGAGCGCGTCGACCAGCTCGGCGCGGGTACGCACGACGCGTACCCGGTCCGGCTCGGCGGCCGACCCGCCGGTGGTGCCGGTGCCCGCGGCGGCCCAGCCGTCGTTCGCGGCGAGGGCCTGGCGGCCGATCAGCTCGGCGGCCCGGGACGGCTCACCAGGTGCGGCCGGCGCGGGCGCGGCGGTGGTGAGGACGAGCGCGGCGGTCAGCGCCGCGACGACTGCGGTTCGGGTACGCATGACTCGTTCCGTTCTCCTGGAGGGACATTCACTGCGCGGGCAGGTCCACCACGTACGGCGTGGCCGCCCACGGCACGCCCGCCTCGGACGGCAGCGCGCCGGTCTCCGCGGCGGCCCGCAGCACCGCGCCGACGCCCCGCACCATCCGCACCCGCTGCGGCCCGTCGCCCGCCTCGCGTACCAGGTCCCCGTCGAGCAGCGTGGGAACGGGGGCGTCCCGCAGCGCGTCCAGCACCGCGGTGAACGGCTCGGTACGCGCCAGCGGCGCGATCAGCGGTGTGCCGTCCGCGCGGTGGTCGAGCAGGTTCGCCAGCAGCCCTCGGCGGCCGGGCACCGGGCGCGGCGCGTCGTCGCCGGGCAGTCGCAGCCGGTCGGTCGGGTACTCCAGCAGCGCCCGTCCACGCTCGCCGGTGACGAGCACCTCCCCGGGGACGTGCTCCTCGGCGGCGAGGGTGAGCGCCGCCAGCACCGGCGGCCCGGCGTGCGGGGTCAGCCGCAGCACTGTGGTGTCGTCCACCTCGATCGGGCGGACCCGGTAGCGCTCCACAGCGATCCGGGCCGGGCGTACCGGCGCGCCGGTGACCGATTCGGCGACGGCGAGGCACTGCATGAGCGCGTGCGCGAGCGGGTTGGCGAGCGCACCGTCCAGCGCCGGGCGGCCGTCGACGGTTCGTCGTCCGGCCCAGGGGGAGCGGGCGTAGTAGGCGTCTGGACGCTGCCAGGCGGCGAGCGTGGCGATGCCGGTGACCGGGCCGAGCCGCCCGAGCGCGCCGGTCAGTTCGGTCAGCGCGGCCGAGCCGAGCGCCTGGAAGTTGACCTGCACGGCCCGGCCGGCGGCGTCCGCGGCCTCGGTGAGCATCAGGTGTTCGGCGAGGTCGAGCACCGGCGGCTTCTCCAGCAGCAGGTCGGCCCCGGCGGCCAGTACGTCGAGCGCGATCGGCAGGTGGGTGTGCGGCGGCGTGCAGATCACCACCACGTCCGGGCGGCACGCGGCGAGCATGTCCCGGTGGTCGGTGAGGACGGCCGCCTCCGGTGGGACCGGCGCGTCCGGTTCGGTCTCCAGCGGCCGCACGTCGACCAGCGCGACAAGACGCGCCCGCCCGGCCGCGTGCAGCCCGGCGATGGTGCGGCGGTGCCAGCGGCCGTGCCCGTTCGCCCCGACCAGCGCCACCCGCGGCGGGTCGTTGCCGCTCACCGGCTACCCCCGCCGGGTCGCCGCCCACCCGGCACGCCGCCGGTCACCGTGCGTCCGCCAGCGTGGCCCGGACGCCGTGGCGTTCCAGCGCGGTGAGCCAGCCGGTCACGTCGGCGCGGAACTCCTCGTCGGCGGCCAGGTCGGCGGGGAACACCTCGCGCAGCGCGAAGACCGCGTCCACCACCCCGGCCGGGGTGTGCGCTCCGGCGGCGAGCGCGGCGCGCAGCCGGTCGGCGAGCGGGTCGTCCAGCGGCAGCGGCCGGCCGTCGTCGGCGTACCCGAGCAGGAACCGCAGCCACGCGGCCACCACGAGCGCGCTCCACCGCGCCGACCGGCCTGCCGCCCGCAGGTCGGCGACGGTCTGCAGGACCCGCTGCGGCAGCTTCTGCGAGCCGTCCATGGCGACCTGCGTCGTCCGGTACCGGATCGCCGGGTTGCCGAACCGGGCGAGCACCTGCTCGCCGTAGTCGGCCACGTCGGCGCCGGGCGGCGGGGTGAAGCTGGGCGCGATCTCCTCGGCGAGCAGCCGCCGCAGCACCGCGTCCAGGTGCGGCAGCGTCAGTGCCTCGGCCACCGTCTCCGCGCCGGCCAGCGCACCGAGGTACGCGGTGGCGGAGTGCACGCCGTTCAGTGCCCGCAGTTTCAGCCGCTCCCACGGGCCGGCGTCGCCGGTGAGGATCGCGCCGGATCGTTCCCAGGCCGGTCGCCCGCCGGGGAAGTCGTCCTCGATCACCCACTGCGACCACGGTTCGGCGGCGACCGCCGCCAGGTCGGTCACGCCCAGCGCCCGCCGGGCGGTGTCCCGGGTCTCGTCGGTGCTGGCCGGCACGATCCGGTCGACCATGGTGCCGGGGCAGGTCACCGCCGCGAGCACCCGTTCGGCGCTCGCGTCCGGCACCCGGGCCAGCGCGAGGCACTGCTCCACCAGCCCGCGCAGCCGGCGCCCGTTGGCGGGCAGGTTGTCGCAGCTCACCAGCGCGATCGGCCCGGCGTCGGCGGCGGCGCGGGCGAGCAGCCCGCGGACCAGCAGACCCGGCACGGTACGCGGGGGACGGCCGGTGGTCAGGTCGGCGGTCAGGTCCGCGTCCACTGTCAGCGCGGCGGTCACCGGATCAAGCCGGTACGCCTTCTCCGTCACCGTCAGCGTGACCACCCGGATCGCCGGGTCGGCGAGCAGGCCGGCCACCGCGTCCGGGTCGCTCGCGGCGTGCCGTACCCCGGTGAGCGCGCCGACCACCCGGGTGTCCGCGCCGTCCGCGGCGAGCGTGGTGACGCTGAACAGGCAGTCCTGCGCGGCCAGGGCGTCGACCACGTCGGTGCTGCGCGGCGCGACACCGATGATGCCCCAGTCGCCGCCGGCCGCGCCGACCGCCGCCTCCGTGTGCACGGCCTGGTGGGCGCGGTGGAACGCGCCGACGCCGAGGTGGACGATGCCGGCCGGCACGGTGCCGGGGCGCAGCAGCGGCCGGGACTCCGGCGGCAGGTGGCGCAGCGTGGCCAGGCCGAGCCGGTCGGGGGTCAGCGCCATGCCGGGCCGTCCGGGAAGCGGAACCGCGCGATCGACTCCTGGCGCATGGTGGCGCTGTAGCCGGGCGCGGTGGGCAGCAGGTAGCGCCCGCCGCGGGTGCGGACCGGGTCGGTGAAGTGTTCGTGCAGGTGGTCGACGTACTCGACCATGCGGCCGTCCAGGCTGGTGCCGATCCGCAGGTGGTCGAAGATCGCGAGGTGCTGCACGTACTCGCACAGGCCCACGCCACCGGCGTGCGGGCAGACCGGCACGCCGAACTTCGCGGCCAGCAGCAGTTCGGCGAGCACCTCGTCCACGCCGCCGACGCGGCAGGCGTCGATCTGCATCACGCCGATCGCCTCGGCCTGGAGCAGCTGCTTGAAGATGACCTTGTTGGCGGCGACCTCGCCGGTGGCGACCCGGCAGCGACCGCCGGTCAGCTCGGTGACCGCGCGGGCGATCCGGGCGTGCCCGAGCACGTCGTCGGCGTGCGTGGGCTCCTCGATCCAGTACGGGTCGACAGCGGCGAGCACGCCCATCGCGGCGATCGCCTCGTCCACGTCCCACACCTGGTTGGCGTCCATCATGAGCAGCGCGTCCGGTCCGATCTCGGCCCTGATGATCCGGGCCCGCCGCAGGTCGTCCTCGATCCGCCCGCCGACCTTCATCTTCATCGCGCGCCACCCGGCGGCGTACGCGTCGCGGGTCAGCGCGCGCACCTGCTCGTCCGGGTAGCCGAGCCAGCCGACCGACGTGGTGTACGAGGGGAACCCGTCGCGTTCCAGCCCGGCGAGCCGGTCGGCCAGGCCGTCGCGTCCCTTGTCGAGGATGGCCGCCGCCTCGTCGGGGGTGAGCGCGTCGGTGATGTGGTGGAAGTCGACAGTCGCGACCAGTTCGTCGGTGGGCGCCTCGGCGAGGAACCGCCACATCGGCTTTCCGGCGAGCTTGGCGCGCAGGTCCCAGACCGCGTTGACGAGCGCGCCGGTGGCCATGTGGATCACGCCCTTCTCCGGGCCGAGCCAGCGCAGTTGCACGTCGGCGGCCAGGGAGCGCCAGAACGCCACGGGCTCGGCGGCGATCTCGGCGACGGTGCGTCCCCGGACGTGGTGGGCGAGCGCGCGGACCGCCGCGCAGGTGATCTCGTTGCCCCGCCCGTTGGTGAACGTGAACCCGGTGCCTGTGGGCCCGCCGTCGGTGGTCAGCTCCACGTACGTGGCCGAGTAGTCGCCCCGGTTTATCGCGTCCGAGCCGTCGCCGCTGGCGGCGGTGGGGAAGCGCACGTCGTGCACCTCGACGTCGACGATCGTGGTCATGCGTGCCCGCCTCCGAACTTGAAGACCTGCTTCGGCAGCCGGTACGCCAGGTCGACGATGGTCTCGGCGGCCTCGTCCTCGGTCAGCCGGTGCTCGGCGACGAGGCGGGCGAGGAAGCCGGCGTCGACCCGGCGGGCCACGTCGTGGCGTACCGGGATGGAACAGAACGCGCGGGTGTCGTCGACGAACCCGGCGGTGTTGTAGAACCCGGCGGTCTCGGTGACCGCCTCCCGGAACCGGCGCAGCACCTCGGGGGAGTCCAGGAACCACCAGGGCGCGCCGAGGCGCAGCGCCGCGTACCCGCCGGCGAGCGGCGCGAGTTCCCTGGTGAACGTGTCCTCGTCGAGCGTGTAGAGCACCACTGTGAGCCGGGGGTCGTTGCCGTGCGCGTCGAGCAGCGGGGCGAGGCCGTGCACGTACTCGGTGGCCTGCGGCACGTCGCCGCCCACGTCGCGGCCGTGCCGGGCGTGCAGCCACCGGTTGTGGTTGCGCACCGCGCCGGGGTGCAGCTGCATGACCAGGCCGTCGTCGAGCGACATCCGGGCGAACTCCAGCAGCATGTGCGCCCGGAACGCCTCCGCGTCGGCCGCGTCGGCGTCACCGCGCCGCCCCTTGTCGTAGAGCGCCGCGGCCTCCGCCGGGGAGAGATCGAGGGTACGGGCGGTCGGGTGCCCGTGGTCGGTGGAGGTGGCCCCGGCGGCGGCGAACGCCTCCCGCCGTGCCCGCAGCGCGGCCAGGTATCCGGCGTACGTGCCGGTGTCCTCGCCGGAGACCTCGGCGAGCCGGTCCACGTTCGCGGCCCAGTCGCCGAACTCCATGTCCACCACGTCGTCGGGGCGGAACGTGGTGACCACCCGGCCGCCGGGCCCGCCCCAGCCGTCGGCGGCGAGCTTGGCGTGCCGGCCCAGGTCGTCCAGCGGCGACTCGGTGGTGGCGAGCACCTCGATGCCGAAGCGCTCGAACAGCGCCCGGGGCCGGAACCCCGGCTCGGCGAGGCGCGCGGCGAGCGCGTCGTAGACGGCGTCGGCGGTGGCCGGGCTCAGCGGCGTGTCGACGCCGAACACGTGCCGGAACGTCTGCTCCAGCCACAGCCGCGACGGGGTGCCGCGGAACAGGTGCCAGTGCGCGGCGAAGCGCCGCCAGATGGTCCGCCCGTCGGTCTCCACCGGGCTGCCGTCGACGCTCGGCACGCCCAGGTCGGCCGGGGGTACGCCCTGGCTGAGCAGCATCCGGGTCAGGTAGTGGTCGGGCACGATGAGCAGCCGGGCCGGGTCGGGGAACGGCTGGTCCTCGGCCAGCAGCCCGGCGTCGACGTGCCCGTGCGGGGAGATGAGCGGCTGCTCGGCGGCGAGCGCGTACAGCTCCCGGGCCAGGGCGCGAAGCCCGGGCTCGGCGGGCAGCAGCAGGTCGCCGCGGGGGATGATCGGCACAGCGAGGGCTCCTCGGTCAGGGCAGGGTGAGCAGGTCGGCGACCCGGACGGGCGCGCCGGTCTCCAGTGAGCGGTTGGCGGCCAGGCCGGTGAGCAGGGCGAGCGCGCCGTCGCGGGCGGTGGCGGCCCGGCCGAGCGGGTCGGGTTCGCCGCCGAGCAGCACCCGGGTCATCCGGGCGTCAGCGCCGCCGTGCCCGCGCCGGGTCCAGCCCTCGACCGGGATCTCCTGTGGCGGTGCCCAGAACGGGCGCAGCGTGAGCCGGGCTGCGCCCTGCTCGACGGCGGCCTCGTCGCCGTGCAGCGCGGCGCCCTTCAATGCACCGGCGACGGACGGGCTGACGTGGTCGCTCTCGGTCACCTCCAGTTCGAGGCGGCCCCGGCTGCCGTTGACCATGACCCGGTAGCCCTCCCAGGGGGCGTACGCGGTGAGGTGGTAGGTCATCGTGGCGCCGGTGTCGTAGCGGGCCAGCACCGCGAGGTCGTCCTCGATGGTCACGCCGGGGGCGAAGACGTTGCGGTCGCGGTGGTAGCCGTCCTCGGCCTCGGCGTCGAGGTACAGCTCGCGAAGCCTCGGGTGGTCGGCCAGGCGCAGCGCGAACGGGTCGCCGTCGGCGGCGGGGGAGCCGTGCGCCCGGTCGTAGTCGCGGGCGTAGCCGTGCCGGCGGCCGTCCGCGCCGTAGAAGAACAGCCGGCCGTACGCGTGCACCTCGACCGGCCGGGCGTCGAGCCACCAGTTGACCAGATCGAAGTGGTGACCGGACTTGTGCACCAGCAGCCCGCCGGAGACGGACTTGTCGCGGTGCCAGCGGCGGAAGTAGTCGGCGCCGTGGCGCACGTCGAGCAGCCACTCGAAGTGCACCGACCCGATCTCGCCCACCGCGCCGTCGGCCAGCAGCCGGCGGACCTGTTCGTGCAGCGGGTTGTAGCGGTAGTTGAACGCGACTGTGACGCGCCGGCCGGTCTCGGCGACCGCGTCCAGGATGCGGCGGCACCGATGCGCGTCCACGGTCATCGGCTTCTCGACGACCACGTCGCAGCCGGCCCGCAGCGCCGCCGTCACGTACTCGTCGTGGGTGGCGTCCACGCTGGTCACCAGCACCACGTCGACGCGCTCCTTGGCGAGCATGGCGGCGAAGTCACCGGCGGCGTACGTGGGCACCGGCGGATGGCCCAGCTCGGCCAGCCAGCGGTTGTGGGCGTCCATCCGGGTGTGGTTGACGTCGGCGAGCGCTACCAGCTCGGCGGTGTCGGCGTGGTCGAGCGCGAGGGCACTGACGAACATCTCGGCGCGTGCCCCGGCACCCACCAGGGCGTGGCGGACCCGTTCCCGGGCCGGTGGTGACATGACGTCGGCCTCCCCGCCAGTCGGCTGCAAAGGTTTGCAGCCGAAGAAACCATGACGATGGATGCGTCGTCAACGGATGGCGGCCAAGCCGCCCTATCCATCCGCATTGATGAGGTTTCGCGCGCCCACCGGGATCATCGCCGCAATCGAGCCGCAACAATGGACCGTTGACACGGGCGCAACCGTTTGCATTAATGGGCGGCACCCGTGACGCCCACCACATCGGACGAGGGAGCCCGCCGTGCCAGCCACCATCCGGGACGTCGCCCGCGCCTCCGGTGTGCACATCTCCACCGTGTCCCGGACGTTCTCGGCCCCGCACCTGGTCAACCCGGAGACGCGGGTCCGGGTACTGGCCTGCGCGGAGGACCTCGGCTACCGGCCCAACCGGGCCGCCCGGGCCCTCATCACCGGCCGTACGCACAACATCGGCCTGATCGTGGCCGACATCGCCAACCCGTTCTTCCCGCCGCTGATCAAGGCGGCGGAGGGGCAGGCGCGGCACCGCGACTACCACGTGTTCGTGGCCGACACCAACGAGGACCCGGTCGCCGAGGAGGACCTCGTCCACGCCCTGGCCAAGCAGGTCGACGGCGTGCTGCTGTGCAGCCCCCGGATGAGCAACAGCCTGATCGAGCAGGTCAGCCGCGAGGTCCCGGTGGTGGTGATAAACCGCCAGGTCGCCGGCCTGCCCTGCGTGATGATGGACGTCGGGCAGGGCGCCCGGGCCGCGATCGAGCACCTGCTCGGGCTCGGCCACCGCCGGATCGCGCTGCTCGGCGGCCCGCGCGGCTCCTGGACCGCCCGGGAGATGCGCCGCGCCGCGACCGCCGCCGCCCGGGGCGGGGGAGCGGAACTGACAGTCCTCGGACCCAACCAGCCCACCGAGACCGGCGGCGGCGCGATCGCCGAACAGGTACGCCGCAGCGGCGTCACCGCCGTGCTCGCCTACAACGACCTGATGGCGATCGGCCTGATCGAAGGGCTGGACGCGCTCGGGGCGCGGGTGCCGCACGACGTCAGCGTCGTCGGCGTCGACGACATCGCGTTGAGCCGGCTCACCCGCCCCAAGCTGACGACGGTGGCCACGCCGACCGCGGCCGCCGGCCGGACGGCCGTCGACATGCTGCTGCAACTCGACTCCGACGCGCCGCGTGGCGCCCGGGGCCGGGGCGCGGCGGCCGGCGACCGTCGCACCACCGCACAGGTAATGCTCCAGACCGAACTGGTCGTCCGCGACTCGACCGGGCCCGTCCCCGCGCCCGGCCGGGACGGCACCGGAGCCTGAGCAGGTGGCCCGGGCCCGCACAGCACTGCGGACCCGGGCGGCCCGTGGACGGCCGCCGGTGACGTCGTCGCCTCCCACAGCCGAGGAGTGAGCGCAGATGCACCCCGCAACGTCCCCCACCGCCGGCGTACCCGCCGGGCGGGATCACCGTACCCCCCTGACCCGACGCCGACTCGTGCGCGGCCTGGCCGCTGTCGCGCTCGCCGTACCCCTCGCCCTGGGCGCGGCCGGCTGCGGCGACGACTCCGCCGGCGGCGACGGCGGCCCGGTCAAACTCTCCGTCTTCTGGTGGGGCGGTGAGGCCCGGGCCAAGCTCACCGAGGACGCCCTGGCCCTCTACACCAAGAAGCACCCCGACGTGACGTTCGAGAAGACCTGGCAGGCCAACCAGGGCTACTTCGACAAGCTCGCCACGCTGACCGCCGGCGGCAACCCGCCGGACCTGTTCCAGATCGACGACAACTACCTGGCCGAGTACGCCGGCCGCAGCACCACGCTCGACCTGGGCAGCTACCGCGACTCCGGCAAGCTCGACGTGTCGAAGTTCCCCAAGAGCCTGCTGGAGTACGGCGTGGTCGACGGCAAGCTCGCCGGGGTGGCCGCCGGAGAGAACACCCAGGGCCTGGTCTACAACAAGACGCTGCTGACGAAGAACGGGCTGCCCGAGCCGACCACCGGGATGAGCTGGGAGGAGCACATCGCCTGGGCCGAGCAGGTGGCGAAGAAGACGAAGGTGCCCGGCACCCAGGACCCGAGCGCCGACTACAAGGCGCTCTGGGTGTGGCTGCGCCAGCAGGGCAAGGACCTGTACAACGGCAAGGAACTCGGGTTCACCGCGGAGGACGTGACGAAGTGGTTCGAGCTGTGGAAGGGCGCGCGGGACCGGGGCGCCACCCCGACGCCTGACGTCATCCACGAGGGCAACTCCAGCGACATCACGAAGCAACTGGTGGTCACCGGCAAGTCGGCCACCTCCTGGGTCTGGGTCAACCAGATGCCGGACCTGAAGAAGAACACCAAGGACGAGCTGGGCGTGGTCGCGTACCCGGGTGACCCGAGCGCCCAGTGGGCTCGGGCCTCGATGTACTGGTCGGTGTTCAAGGGCAGCAAGCACAAGGACGTCGCCGTCGACGTGATCAACTTCCTGAACAACGACCCGGAGGCGGTGGCGCTGCTCGGCACCGACCGCGGTCTGCCGTCGAACATGGATCTGCGGGCCAAGGTCAGCGAGACCGCCACCGACCCGGCCATGAAGCAGTCCATCCAGGTCGAGTCCGACCTGGCGCAGAAGTTCGGCGCCTCGCCCCAGGTGCCGATCAAGGGCCACAGCAAGGTCAAGTCCGAGCTGGTCAAGGCCGCCGAGAACGCCCAGTACGGCCGCGCCACCCCGGCCCAGGCGGCGGAGCAGTTCGTCACCGCCTGCAAAGCCGCGATCGCCTGACCCCACGAAAGGACCGGTCCCGTGGCTCTCACCACGGCGCCCGGCCGGACCCCGCGTACCGGACCGGCCGGCCCCCGCCCCACGCGGCGCGGGGCCGGCCGGGCCCGGCTCGGCGAGGGTCTGGCGGGGTACGTCTTCCTCTCGCCCTGGCTCATCGGACTGATGGGCGTCACGGCGATCCCGATGCTGCTGTCGCTCTGGCTGAGCTTCACCGACTACGACATCCTCACGCCGCTGTCCGAGGTGCGGTGGGTGGGGCTGGCCAACTACGAGCGGATGTTCACCGCCGACCCGTCGTACTGGCACGCGGTCCGGGTCACGCTGACGTTCGCGCTGATCGCGGTGCCGCTGAAGCTGGCCGCCGCGCTCGGCGTGGCGCTGCTGCTCAACCGGGCCTGGCGTGGCGTCGGGCTGTTCCGCAGCCTGTTCTACCTGCCGTCGCTGCTCGGCGGCAGCGTCGCGCTGGCGATCGTCTGGGTCAACATGTTCAACCGGGACGGCGCGTTCAACTCGTTCCTCGCCCTGTTCGGCGTCGAGGGGCTGCCCTGGGTCAGCGACCCGGACTGGGCGCTGGAGACACTGATGGTGCTGGCGATCTGGCAGTTCGGCGCACCCATGGTGATCTTCCTGGCCGGGCTCAAGCAGGTGCCCACCGAGCTGTACGAGGCGGCGGCGGTGGACGGCGCCGGGGCGTGGCGGCGCTTCCGCGCGGTCACCCTGCCCATGCTCTCCCCGGTGATCTTCTTCAACCTGGTGCTGGAGACCATCAACGGCTTCCAGGGCTTCACCGCCGCGTTCGTGCTCAGCAACGGCACCGGCGGCCCGGTCGACTCCACCCTGATGTACACGCTGAAGCTCTACATCTCCGGCTTCACCGACCTGGAGATGGGCTACGCGTCGGCGATGGCGTGGGTGTTCCTGGTGGCGATCGGCGTGATCACCGCCGTCTTCTTCAGCACCGGCCGGTTCTGGGTGCACTACTCGGACGGAGACGACTCATGACGGCGCTCGCTGCCACCCGCCGGCCTCGCAGCGGCCGCAACGTGCTGCGGCTGGTCGTGCTCGTGGCGATCGTCGCGGTGGTGCTCTACCCGCTGTTCTGGATGCTCGGCACGTCGGTCAAGTCGCAGGCCGAGATCGTCAACAACGTCGGCCTGCTGCCGGAGGTGTTCACCCCCGGCAACTACGTCGACGGCTGGACCAACTTCGACATCAGCTTCGGCCGGTTCTTCCTCAACAGCGCAGTGGTCAGCGGGCTCACCGTCGTCGGCAACGCGCTGTCCTGCCTGCTCGCCGCCTATGCCCTGGGCCGGCTGCGGTTCCGGCTGCGCAAGCTGTGGTTCACCGTGATGATCGGGACGCTGCTGCTGCCCGGGCACGTGCTGATCGTGCCGCAGTACATCCTGTTCCGCAGCCTCGGCCTGGTCGGCGGCGACTGGCCGTACCTGCCGCTGCTGGTGCCGCAGTTCCTGGCCACCGAGGCGTTCTTCGTCTTCCTCATGGTGCAGTTCATGCGCGGCATCCCGCGCGAACTGGACGAGGCGGCCACCATCGACGGCGCGTCCCCGTACGGCGTGTTCCGGCACGTCATCCTGCCGCTGAGCCGCCCGGCGCTGGTCACCACCGCGATCTTCTCGTTCATCTGGACCTGGAACGACTTCTTCCGCCAACTCGTGTTCCTGTCCAGCCTGGACGACTACACGGTTCCGGTGGCGCTGACGCTGTTCATCGACTCGACCAGCCAGAGCGCCGTCGGCCCGATGTTCGCCATGTCGGTGCTGTCGCTGCTGCCGGTGTTCCTGTTCTTCCTGGCCTTCCAGCGGATGCTCGTCGAGGGCATCAACACCAGCGGGTTGAAGGGATGACCGCCGTGCCTGCCCCCACCGACGCCGCACCCGTCCACCCCGCGCCGGCCCGGGCCGACTGGCGGGACACGCTGCGCGAGGCGACCGACCTGGCGCTGCTCGGCTTCGCCGTCGCGCTCGCCGCGCTGCCGGTGCTCACGCTCGCCCCGGCGGTCGCCACCGCCGGTGCCGCGCTGCACGACAGGTCGGTCACCGGTGCCTGGCCCGACGCGCGGACCAGCCTGGCCCGCTTCGGCCGTGCGCTGCCCGCCGGGCTCGCGGTCAGCGCCGTCGCCCTGGCCGCCGCCGCGCTGCTCGCCGCCGACCTGCTCGCGCTCACCACCGGCCGGGTACCAGGCGGCGGGCCCGCGCTCGCGCTCACCGCCGTCGTGGTGGCGGTCCTGCTCGGGTACGCGGGCCTGGTCGCCGTGGCGGTCGGACGCACCGGTGGCCGGGGCTGGCGGGCCGCAGCCCGCCGGGTGGCGCGTTCCTGCCCGGAGCGTCCCGGTGTGTGGGCTGCCGCCTCCGGCGTCTGCGCGCTCGCCGTGGTGCTGGGTGTGCTGGTCACGCCGGTCGCGGTGCCGATCCTCGGCGGGTACACGCTCGCGGCGCTGCACGCGCTGGACGCCCGCCGCCCGGTCCCCGCCCCGGAGCCGTCGTGACCGCCGAACCTCGGCTGGTCGTGGACGGCGTCGAGGTGGCCCGGTATCTGGTCCGGCCGGACCTGGATCCCCGCCACGGCCCTCGGCCGTACCTGCATCCGGTGCGGACCCGGGCCGGCACCCCGGTCACCGACGCGCTCCCGGCCGACCACGTCTGGCACCTCGGGGCGTCACTTGCGGTGCAGGACGTCGACGGCGTCAACCTGTGGGGCGGCCGGACGTACGTGCGCGGCACCGGCTACACCTGGCGCGACGACCACGGCGTCATCGCGCACACCGGCTGGCGGGAGCGGACCGCCGACCGGCTCGACCACGACCTGGAGTGGCGGGACCGGCACGGCCGGGTGCTGCTGCGCGAGCACCGGCGGATCACCGCCGCCCCGGCCGGGGAGGACGCGTGGTGGCTGGACCTGTCCGCCACGCTCACCTCCGCCACCGGCGCCGACGTGCACCTGGGCAGCCCGGCCACGAACGGCCGCCCGGGCGGCGCCGGTTACGGCGGCTTCTTCTGGCGTGCCGTGGCCGACGGTGAACCGCGCGTCCGCACCGCCGACGCCATCGGTGAGGGCGACGTGAACGGCTCGGCCGCGCCCTGGCTGGCGCTGTCGGCCACCGCGCCCGGCGGCGGCGCGTACACGCTGGTGTTCACCGGTCTGGGGCCTGGTGACAGGTGGTTCGTACGCACCGCCATGTACCCGGGCGTCTGCGTCGCGTACGCGTTCGACAGCCCGGCGGTGGTCGCGGCCGGGCGGCAGCGGCACAACCGGCACCGCGTGCTGGTCGCCGACGGCCGCCTCGACCCGGCCGACGTGTCGGCCCGAGTCGAGGCGGTTCTCCGGTGAGCGGGCCGATTGGTGCCGCTGTCGCGGACGGAGGCGGCGCCGGGAGCGGGCCGGAGGTGGTCTGCGTGGGCGAGACGATGGTGGTGCTCGCCCCTGACGACGGCGCGTCGCTGGAGCACGCCGCGCGGCTGACCGTCGGCGTCGGCGGCGCGGAATCAAACGTGGCGGCCGGGCTGGCCCGGCTCGGGCACCGCGCGGCGTGGGTCAGCCGGGTCGGCGACGACCCGTTCGGGCGGCGGGTGGTGGCCGAGGTCGCCGCCGCGGGCGTGGACGTCAGCCTGGTCACCGTGGACCCGGACGCGCCGACCGGCCTCTACCTGAAGGATCCGGCGCCGGACGGCACCCGCGTGCACTACCACCGCGCCGGGTCGGCCGCGAGCCGCCTCGGCGCCGCCGACCTCGCGCGTCCCGGGCCGGCCGGGGCACGCCTGCTGCACCTGTCCGGGATCACCGCCGCGCTCTCCCGCACCTGCCGTGACCTGCTCGTGTCGGCGCTGGACGGGCGGGCGCTGCCGGGTGCCCGGGTCAGCTTCGACGTGAACCACCGGCCGGCGCTCTGGCCCGCCGACCGGGCCGGCCCGGTGCTGCGTGACCTGGCCGACCGTGCCGACGTGGTGCTGGTCGGGCTGGACGAGGCGGCGGTGCTCTGGTCGGCGGACGATCCGGCCGCGGTCCGTGCGCTGCTGCCGGACCCGGAACTGGTGGTGGTGAAGGACGGACCGGTCGGCGCGACGGCGCTGCCGCGTACCGGGAAGGCGGTGTTCGTGTCGGCGCTGCCGGTGGACGTGGTCGAGCCGGTCGGCGCCGGGGACGCGTTCGCCGCCGGGTTCCTCTCCGGACTGCTGCGTGACCTCGACCTGCGAGCCTGCCTGCGGCTGGGGCACCTGACCGCCACGCCGGTGCTGGCCGTGCCGGGCGACACCGCGCCGCCACCGGATCCGGAGACGATCGCGCGGGCGCTGGCGCTGCCGGACGAGGCGTGGCCTGAGGATGCGCGAGCGCGGGTCAGGGGAGGGAGCGACGGATGAGCGGACACGACTTCGAGGCCCTGTTCGGCGAGGCGCGGGTGATGGTGATCCTGCGCGACCTGCCGCCCGGTGAGACGGTCCGGCTGGCGGAACTGGCCTGGGATCTCGGCATCGCCGTGGTGGAGGTGCCCATCCGTACCCCGGAAGCGGTGCCGGCGCTGCGCGCCGCCGTGACGGCCGGACGGCGGCGGGACCGGATCGTGGGCGCGGGCACCGTGCGTACCCCGGCGCAGGTCCACGACGCGGTGGCCGCCGGGGCGGCGTTCACCGTGGCGCCCGGCCTGGACCTGGCCGTCGCCGACGCGGCGGCCGGTCTCGGCGTGCCGCACCTGCCCGGCGTCGCCACCCCGACCGAGGCGCAGCGGGCACTCGACCACGGCCTGGTGTGGCTCAAGGCGTTCCCGGCGGTCAGCCTCGGCCCGGCCTGGTTCCGGGCGGTCGCCGGGCCGCTGCCGGAGGCCCGCTTCGTCGCCACCGGCGGCGTCGACGCCGGCAACGCGGGTGACTTCCTCGCCGCCGGAGCGCGCGTGGTGGCGGTCGGATCGGCGCTCACCGACCCCGAGCAGCTCCCACGCCTGGCCACGCTCGCCGCCGGCGGCGCCATCAAGTGACGGTACGGCCGGACGTGGTGGCGGTGGTCCGGACCGCCTTCACGATCGCCGGGATCGACCCGATCAGCAGCACCAGCGCCCAGATCAGCGCCACCACGGCGAACACCACGGCGCCCAGGTCGTCGAGGATGCTGACCAGGATCACCGGCAGCAGGCCGTGCAGGAACTGCAACACCACAGTGCACAGCAGCGTGGTCAGCGCCAGCGCGACGAGGCCCTTGTTGCGCAGGAACCGGGGCTGGGCGGCGAGCAGCAGCGCGACCCAGACCAGTTTGAGCAGCAGCGCCAGCCCGAGCAGCACCGCCGCGTCGCCGACCGGGAAGAACCCCCACACCGCGAGGTACGCCAGCGTGCCGAACGGCGGCGCCAGGAACAGCGAGACCATCACCGTCAGCTCGACGAACGCGATGATCAGCAGAACCAGCGACACCAGCAGCAGCACGATCGAGAAGACGAGCGTGGCCACGCCCTGGACCCGGCCCTGCACCCGGTCGGGCAGCACCAGGCTCAGGCAGAACAGCCCGGTCGTCCAGAGCGCCACCACGTCGATCAGCGCGAGATAGCCGATGCCCCGGCCGGACGGTTCGGACACCGCGCCGACGTCGCCCAGCTCGACGCCGAGCCGGCCGGCGCTGTCCCGCAGCGCGCCGCTCGCGTCGCCACCGCCGGTCAGCGCCGCCGCGCCCAGCTCCACGCCGACCACCAGCGCCACCGCGAGCAGGGCCAGCAGCAGGAACGGCTTGCGCAACTCACCCATGTCGCGTCTCCGTCCCGGTCAGGACCGGGCCAGCGTGACCGAACATCCGCCACCTCCCGGACAGCGCAGGAGCACCTCGGTCTCCCGGTCCACCGCCACCTTCGCCACCGCCGGGCCGTCCGCGTCCGGGGCGACCTCGTCGGTGACTGTGACGTCCGCGTCGCCGGGTGCGCGGGCTGTCACCTCGAACGGCGTCGTCCCGCGCAGCACGAGCGTGCGCAGCGCGCCCGGATCGGCCACCCGTAGCCGGCACACCGCCCCGAACGCGAGCGTCACCCCGTCGGCGGTGGTGGCCGGTTCGGCGGCCGGCGGCAGGCAGGTCACCGCCACCGTCGCCGGGTCCACCGTCCCGGACCCGCGTCCCAGCCGGGCCAGCGCGCCCGGCCCGGCCGCCGGGTCGCCCCTGTCGTCGCGGCGCCCGGCCACCGCCACCACGTACAGCGCCACCAGCAGCACGGCCACCGCCACCAGCAGCACCTTCTGCTTGGTCGTCATGGCCGGACGACGGGCGTGAAGCGGATCTCGTCCACCCCCGCGAAGTACCTGTCGGTGCCCTGCGTCTTGCTCACCGCCACGAGCGTCAGCTTGTGCGGCCCGCGGGTCAGCTCCACCGTGCCCACGTCCACCTCGTCGGTGCGGACCACCGTCGGGCTGAACCCGAAGAACGTGTCCCCGACCTGCCGGCCGTCGACCAGCCAGATCGTGTTCGCGTAGTCGAACGAGGTGGTGCGCACTGTGGAGAACCGCCAGGTGCCGTCGGCCGGCACGTCCACCTGCACCGTCACCCGGTCGCCCACGCCCCGGCCCAGGAAGAACAGTTGTGCGTCGCCCGACCACACCACGTCGCAGCAGTTCTCCTGCGCCACCACCTCCGCCTTCGCGCCGGTGGTGGACTGCACCGCGGCACCGGAGACGAGCGTCTCCGCCTCCACCGTCACCGCGTCCGCGCGCGGCGGGGCCGGGGTGTCCGGGCCGCGGGTCACCAGCCAGGCCACCACCCCGGCCACGACCAGCACCAGCGCCGCGGCGGCGGCGATCCACGGCCAGGGCGCGCGCTTCGGGGGTACGACGGCGCGCACGTCGTACGTGACCCGGCCACTCGAGCGGGAACTCTCCTCCGGTGCGGTGTTCGCCGAGTACGCGAACCCGGTCATGTCGTAGCGCCGGGGCGGCGTGCCGGGCGGTACGGCGAGCCGCACCAGGAACGACACCGAGCCCTGCCCCGGCACCACCCGCTGCGGCTCGGCCACCGTGAACCAGGCCCGCTGGCTGCCCTCACCGGGCGCGACGTCGAAGACGACGGTGTCCGGCGCGGTGCCCGGGTTCGACACGGTGAACGTCAGCTCACCGGCGTTGCGGGCATCAAGCGTGAACTGTTCGGCGGCGGCGACGACTGTCCATTCGGTGGTCATGACGGCTCCTCGGGCGGATCGTGGGGCAGGGGTGCGGGTACGTGGGCCCGGCCGACCGCGCGTACCGTCGCCACCCCGGCGACGGGCTCGGCGGCGTCCGGCTCGGGCTCCTCGGCGTCGAGCGGGGAGGCGAGCACCTCGACGGTGACCGCGGCCGGTTTCTCCGCCTCGACGATGCGGGTGACGAGCGCGAGCCGGTCGGCGGCGGCCGGTGGCACCCGCACCACCAGGTGGAACGGCCGGTCGGGCGGCTCGTCCAGCACGAACCCGGTCACGCCGGTGGCCAGTTCCAGCGCGGTCCGCATCCCGTACGGGGTGCCGCGCCACCGGGCCAGCAGCGCGCCGTGCGCCACCAGGTCCCGCAGCCGGCCCACCGGCAACGGCAGCGGCGCGTCGGCGCGGGGCGCGGCGACCACGTGGTCCATCGCCACCCAGCGGGTCAGGTACGCGACGAACCCGTCCGGCGTCCGGTACGGCCCGAACAGCGCGTCGACGTCGGCGAGCACCGCCTCGTCCGGGGCGTGCAGCGCCTCCATCACGTCCAGCAGCGCGCCCAGCACGCTGCCCGGGCCGGCGGCCCGCTGGTACGCGGCCGGCAGCAGCCGCTCAATCGCCGCTCGGCGCATCCTGCCGCACCACCTCGATGTCGTGCTCGCCGGAGCAGAGCAGCCAGGTGCCGGGGACGGTGACCACGTCGGCGGTGGCCTGGTTGGCGCTCGCCGTCCAGTCCTCGCCGTCGCCGCTGCGGAACACGCCGCGCTCGCCGCCCGCCAGCACCAGCCGCCCGGCGCCCGACGTGCCGGTGGGCGCGGTGGCGGCGATGGCGTCGACCGGGACGAACCGGGTCCGGTCCCGCAGCGGCAGGCCGCAGTTGACCATCACCGGCGACCACTGCGGCTGCCCGGCGAGCGTGTCGAGCCGGACCACGCCGCCGCTCTGCGTCGCGGCGAGCGCGAGCGGGCCGCTGAACGCCAGATCGCGGCAGGTGCCGCCGATCCAGCCTGACGCCATCGACTGCCACTTCACGTCCGACTCGAACAGCCGGGTGCGGTGGCAGCCCTGGCCGGGCTTCTTCGGGTCCGGCTCGCCCGTGCCGCACCACAGCAGCGTGGCCGGGCCGTCGTACTGCACGGCGAGCACCCGGTTGTCCACGTTGGCGAGGCCGACGTGGGCGAACGTGCCGGGCCGTCCCGCAGCGGTGGACAGGTAGACGCCGAATCCGGCCTGCGCGGCCACCGCGACCCCTGGTGCGCCGCGCTCGGAGACGAAGGCGCGCACCGCGTAGAAGCCCCGGTCGGCGTCGGCCGGGTCGACCAGGATCTGCAGCGGCACCGCGCCGGGTAGCAGCGGCACCTCGTACAGGCCGGTGTCGGTGGCCAGCAGCAGCGCGCCGGTGCCGTCCCGGTCGATCCAGGCCAGGTCGCGGACGCCGGAGTCGAGGTCGGTCAGCAGCGTCCACGTCTCACCCAGGTCGGTGCTCAGCCGGACCCGGGAGCCACCGGCGTCGCGGGTGGTCACCACCGCCACCGAGCCGGCCCGGGGGACGACGCCGGGGCGTACCGGGGCGGGCGCGGGGACCACCCGCACCACGGTCTCGTCGTCGAACCGGCCCGCCGGTTCCCAGCCGGCACCGGCGTTCGTGGAGCGGAACAGCACGGGGCCGCCGCCGGCGTACCAGGTGTCGGCCTGGTACTGGTCCACCGCCACGGTCCGCACCCGCGCGTCGGGTGCCTCGTCGACCACGAACCGCACCGACTCGACGTAGCGCACGCCCGGCTCGGCGTGCTCCAGCATCCGGTAGACGTTGGAGGCGCGCAGCGGCTCGCCGAACGCCCAGCCGGCCGGGTTCAGCGGCGTGGGCAGCGGGCTGAGCGTCTGGTGCAGCCGGTCGTGGATGCGGCGGCGGACCGCGTCCACGTCCTCCTCGCGGCGCACCACCACCCGTGCCTGGATGGACACCGCCTTGTAGCGGGCCCAGCCGGCCCGCACCGCCGTACCGAGGGCGCGGCGGCGTTCCAGGTCGGCCTCGACCCGGCGGCGGGCCTCCTCCACCTCGTGCTCGCGCAGCACCGCCACCGGCAGTCGTCCGCCGGGGCGGGCCGCCTCCGGCACGTACGGCACGAGCACCACCTCGACCTCGCCGGGCCGGGCGAAGCTGTAGACGGCGGCCCTGGTGAACGCCCGCGCCCGCGCCACCGCCCCGGAGCCGGTGGCGAGGATCTCGAAGTCCCGGGCGGTCACCGCGCGCTGCTGGGCGAAGAACTCGTACGGCCCGCGCGCCAGCACCGACTCCAGGGACTCCAGTTCCCGGCCGCCGGTGGCCGGTTCCGGGTTGTCCACTGTCACCCCGGGCAGCGGGTCGCGCAGGCTGGTCAGCACACCCGCCGCCACGTTGCCGGCGGGTCCGCCGCCGCAGCGGTACCAGAGCCGCACCTGCCGCCCGGCCGGCGGCACCGCCGCCACCGTGGTCGCCCCGGCCGCCCCCTCGACGGCCGGGGCGCCCACATCCGGGCGCAGGTCCAGCGCCGGGGCGAACGTGACCACCCCGGAGGCCCGGTCCACCAGGTAGACCTTCGCCTGCGCCCCGACCCCGGCGAAGCTGTCCACCGGCCGCCAGATCTCGTACGTGCGCCCCTCGTGCTCGCGGGCCGCCGCGCCCAGCTCCACCGAACCGGCCGGCACCTCCACGCCGAGCAGCAGGTCCAGGGCCTCGGTGGTACGGGTCAGCGGCGCGCGGGCGGCCCGGAACACCTGACCGGCCTGCCCGGTGCCGGTGCCGAGCAGCTCCGCCTCGACCGGCTCGCAGTGGTGCACGCGTACCGTCGTCGTGGTCTCCCCGGCGGGCAGCACCGCCGGTTCGGTGGTCACGAAGACGACCGGCCGGGGGTCCGCGCCGCGGGCCGCGGCGACGCGGGTGCCGGCCGGCA
>NZ_JBXUOV010000052.1:0-34220 GCF_057196585.1 Micromonospora sp. ATLC20 | reverse complement strand
CTGCTCGCCGGTGGCCGGCACGTCCGCCGGCACTGCCTCGGCATCCGGCTCGCCGACCGGGACCTGGCGGCGGTGCTGGTACGCGGCGCGGCGCTGCTGGACGTGCCGGCGGCGCTGCGGCCGGGCTCGGGCTGCTTCCTGGTGGTGGTGCCCAACGGCGAGCACCGGGAGCGGATCACCGAGAGCGCGGAGCTGGCCCCGGCGAGCTGACCGCCCGGCCCGGCCTGCTGCGGTACGCGCACCGCGTGGGCTTGCGCCCCGGCGGGTGCACGGCGCAGAGTGCAGCCCGTGAGCCGACACTGGCCTGTGCGCGCCGCCGCCCCGCTCGTGCTGGTGCTGCTGCTCGTCGCCGGGCTGATCGGATGCCGGGACGAGCCGTCCGAGCCGACCCGGATCCGCATCGCCACCGGCAGCCCGACCGCCGTCTACCACGCCTTCGGCCAGTCGCTCGCCGCGCTGCTCAACCGGGAGGTGCCCGGCGTGCGGGCCGAGGTGGTGGTCACCGCCGCGTCGGCGCAGAACGTGCGGCTGGTCGGCGCCGGGGAGGCGGAGCTGGGCTTCACCCAGGCCGACGTGCTGCCACCGCGCGAGCCCGAACATCCGTCGGTGCTCGCGGTGGCCCGGGTCTACGACGACCTGCTGCACCTGGTCACCCGCGCCGGCGGGCCGATCCGCACGCTCGACGACCTGCGCGGGCGGCGGGTGTCGGTGGGCGCCGACGGCTCCGGCACCGAGATCACCGCCAGCCGCCTGCTGGCGGTGGCGCAGCTCGGCGGCGACCGGGTACGCCAGGAGCACCTGGGGCTGGACGACTCGGTGGCGGCGCTGCGGGAGGGGCGGATCGACGCGTTCTTCTTCTCCGGCGGGCTGCCGGTGCGCGGCGTCGCCGAGCTGGCCCAGCGGACCTCGCTGCGGATCGTGGACCTGGGCGACTGGACCGAGCCGCTGCGCCGGGCGTACGGGCAGGTCTACGTGACCCGGGACGTGCCGCGCTCGGTGTACCGGGCCGACCCGGTCAGCACGGTGGCGAACCCGAACTACCTGATCGTCCGCGCCGACCTGCCCGCCGCGCTGGTGCGGGAGGTGACCCGGCTGCTGATGGACCGCCGGGCGGAACTGGCCGCCGCCCACCCGGCGGCGGGACGGATGAGTCCCCGGTCGGCGATCGTCACCACCCCGCTGCCGCTGCATCCGGGCGCGGCGCAGTGGTACCGCGCCGCGAAGCCCTGACGCCCGATCAGCACCGGACCGGCACGTCGGCGGGCGCCGGGAACCACAGCTCTGCGACCAGGCCCCGGGGATCGCCCTGGCGCATGGTGAGCCGGCCGTCGGAGGCGTCCACGAGCACTGCCGCGATGGTCAGCCCCAGACCGGCGCCGTCGACGTTCTGCGCGTCCGGCGCCCGCCAGAACCGCTCGGTGGCCTGGTCGAGCTGACTCGCCGTCATGCCCGGACCGGTGTCGCTGACGGTCAGCACCGTCCCGCCGCCGGCGGCGCGTACGGTCACCGTCACCTCTCCCCCGGTGCCGCTGAACTTCACCGCGTTGTCGATCAGGGCGTCCAGCGCCTGGTCGATGGCGGTCGGCACGGTCCAGGCGTACACCGGCGCGTCCTCGGCGTCGAGGCGGAGCGTGACCTCGCGGTGCCGGGCCAGCGGCAGCCAAGCCGTCACCCGGGAGGCGGCGGTGGCGGTGGCGTCCACAGTCACCCGCTGGTTCTCCTCCCGCTCGGCGCGGGCCAGGGTGAGCAGCGCGTCGAGCACCGTGGCGAGCCGGTCGGTCTCCTCCAGCGCCAGCCGGTGCTCGGCGCGCCCGTCCGGGTCGGTCAGGCTGGGGCCCAGCTCCTCGACCCGCAGGCGCAGCGCGGTGAGCGGATTGCGCAGCTGGTGGCTGGCGTGCGCGACGAAGGCGCGTTGCCGGTCCATCACGTCGGACACCGCGTCGGCCATGTCGTTGAAGCTGGTCGCCAGCCGGCGCAGTTCGGGCGGCCCGAGTCCGGCGCGGACCCGCGCGGCGCGGCGGCCCTCGGCGATCTCGTGGGTCACCGCGTCCAGCTCGGTGACCGGGCGCAGCACCCAGCCGGCCAGCCCGAACGCGGTCGAGACGCAGGCCAGCACCGCCAGCAGGCCGATGCCCGCCAGCAGCAGCCACCACACGGTGACCGTGCGACGCAAGCCGTCCGCCGGGCTGGTCGTGACCACGGCGCCGAGCACCTCGCCGCCGTCGTTGATCGGCACCGCCGTCACCACCGGCCCGCCGACCCAGGGCCAGACCGACTCCGGGCCGCTGAACTGCTGCCCGGACAGCGCGGTGTCGAGCGCCGGGCCGGTGCCCGCGCCCGGCTCCCACCCGGACGAGGCCACCACGGTACGGCGGTCCCGGTCCACCACTGCCGCGCCGATGCCGTAGAGCGCGTCGTAGGCGGCCAGTTCCCCGTCCAGCGGGCCGGGGCTGCCGCCCCGCAACGCGGGCCCGGCCAGCGAGGCGAAGCGGGTGGCGTCGGCGAGACGGTCGGCGCGGACCCGGTCGGTCTCCCGGGTCGCGAGCGTGGCCGCCAGCGGTGTCTCCAGGGCGATCAGGACCAGCACCATCAGCAGCAGGTAGCTGATCACCAGCCGGCGGCGCACGACCCGGCCCTCACGCCTCGCGGAGCCGGTAGCCGACCCCGCGTACGGTCTCCACCAGCGTCGGGTCGCCGAGCTTGCCGCGCAGCGACCCGACGTGCACCTCCACGGTGTGCCGGTCGGCCCAGGTGGTGCCCCACACGTCGAGCAGGATCCGCTCGCGCGGCACCGCCACCCCGGGCTGGCGGGCCAGGGACAGCAGGATGTCGAACTCCTTGCGGGTGAGCGAGACGTCCCGGCCGGCCACCGTCACGGTCCGGCCGCCCACGTCGATGCGGACCGTACCGGCCTCGATCAGGTTGCGCTGCGGCGCGGTGTGCGCGGCCCGGCGCAGCACCGCCTCGATCCGCGCCTGCAACTCCACCATCGAGAACGGCTTCACCACGTAGTCGTCGGCGCCCAGCCGCAGCCCCAGCACCCGGTCGCGTTCCTCGCCGCGCGCGGTCACCGCGATGATGCCGAGCCGGCTGCTGCGCCGCCGCAGCTCGCGGCACAGGTCGGTGCCGTCGCCGTCGGGCAGCCCCAGGTCGAGCAGCACCAGGTCGCAGGGGGCGGCGGAGAGCGCGGCCGCCACCGTCGCGGCGTGTTCCACCTGGTAGCCGCGCCGGGTCAGCGCGGACGACAGCGCGGCGGCGACCCGGCGGTCGTCCTCGACCAGGAGGATCCGCACCCGTTCCTCCCTCGAGTCGACGTGTTGCCCTGGGAATGGTGGCAGACGCGCCGCCGGGACGCGAGGCCGCTCTAGGCTGCTGCCGTGATCTACAAGATTCTCTCCGACGACGAGTGGGCGCAGGCGCGGGCGGACGGGCGGTTCGCCGGCACCGCGATGGACCGCCAGGACGGCTACGTCCACCTCTCCGCCGCCGACCAGGTGGTGGAGACCGCGCGCAGGTTCTTCGCCGGGGTCACCGGCCTGACCCTGCTCGCGGTCGACGAGGCCCGGCTCGGTGACGCGCTGCGCTGGGAGGAGTCCCGTGGCGGCGCGCTGTTCCCGCACCTGTACGCGGCGTTGCCGGTGGACGCCGTGGTGGCCACGCACCCGCTGCCGGCCGACCGTCCGGCCGCCGACGCGGTGGCCGAACTGCTCGGGTGAGCGCTCGTTATGCTGCGTCGAGCCCGCCCGACGGCGCGACGCGCCCTGGCATGTGATGCGAGTTGAGATGACTGACAGCAACGACCGGTCCGCCTCCGTCTTCGTCCACCCGACGGCCGACGTGGAGTCCGGCGCCCAGGTCGGCGACGGCACCAAGGTCTGGCACCTGGCGCACATCCGGTCCAGCGCCCAGGTCGGCGCCGGCTGCGTGATCGGCCGCAACGTCTACGTCGACGCGGGCGTCACCGTCGGCGACCTGGTGAAGATCCAGAACAACGTCTCGGTCTACCAGGGCGTGACCATCGAGGACGAGGTGTTCGTGGGCCCGTGCGCGGTGTTCACGAACGACTTCCGCCCGCGCGCCCAGAATCCGGACTGGACGATCACCCCGACGCTGGTCCGCCGGGGCGCGTCGATCGGCGCGAACGCCACGCTCGTGTGCGGCATCGAGGTCGGCGAGTACGCGATGATCGCCGCCGGTTCGGTGGTGACCCGCGACGTCAAGCCGTACCAGCTGGTGGCCGGCAACCCGGCCCGCCCGAAGGGCTGGGTGGACGCCAAGGGCGAGGTCATCTCCCGCGACGTCGACAACCCGCCGCAGCAGGGCTGACCGGACGGACAGGGGCGACGACCGGCGCGGTCGTCGCCCCTGTCACCGGTACGCCTCAGCCGCAGAGCCGGCCGATCTCGTCCCGGAACCGGTCCATCGGGTTCGACCCGGCCGGTCCGAGCAGGTACTCCTTCAGCTCCCGCCGCGCCCCGGTCATCGGGTCGTCGCCGGTCCGGGTCACGTCGAGGATCTTCGCCAGCTCGCCGCAGTCCGCCGAGAGCAGGTACGCCGCCCGCGCGGTCGGGAACTGCCGCCGGAACTCGTCCTCGGGCAGGCCGGCCGGATTGGCCACCACGTACGGGCGCTCGCTCTGCACGAAGTCGGAGACCACGCTGGACACGTCGCTGACCAGCAGGTCGGTGACGTTGAAGCAGTCGAACAGCCCCGGGGTGCGGCCGGTGACCACGAGGTGCGCGGCGCTGTCCAGCGAGGACGCGTCGGTCTCGCCGCCGGCCGCCTTGATCCGGGCCACGATCCGCTCGTGCACGGCGCGGGCCTTGGGCGAGCGCGTGCCGGTCAGCGGGTGCGGCTTGTAGATCACCCGGACGTCCCCGGCGGCGAGCAGGCCGGACACGATCCGCTCCCCCATCAGCACGAGCGAGGTGTGGTACGGGTCGTCGTCGAGCCAGCCCTCCCAGGTCGGCGCGTACAGCACGGTGAACCGGTGGTCGGCGGCACCGGAGCCGAACGTGTGCACCCCGGCGAGCTGCGGCCGGCCGACCTCCACGATGTCGCGGTCCAGCACGCCGACGTCGGCCCGGGCGTACCGTTCCCGCCCGGCCGGCCCGGCCACCCAGACCTCGTCGTACACCTTGCTGTACGGGTTCACGCTCGCCTGCTTGTCGCTGTCGCCGTGGCCGACGAAGACGTGCTTGACGCCCGGCTCCCGCAGCAGGTGGATGTTGGCGCCGACGTTCGCCGCGTACAGCGCCACGCGCAGCGAGCTGAGGTCCAGGTTCATGAAGTCCACGCCGGCCGGCACGCAGATGACCGGCAGCCGGGTGTCGGCGAGCTGCTCGAACGCGTCCGCGGCGCGCAGCAGCACGACGGCGCGGCGGCCGGTCGCCTCCACCGGCGCGAGCCACATGTTGGCCTGGTAGACGTCCTTGGCCGGGCCGGCGAAGTAGAGCGCCACCTCGGGCCGTTCCCGGGCCATCCAGTCGTGCACGGCGGGCAGCACACCCGGGGCCTTGCCCCGGCCGCGCAGTGCGGTGAGCGCCAGCACCGCGGCGGTGACCAGGCCGGAGGCGAGCGTGACCAGGCCGGTCACCACCACCGGCGCGACCCGGTCGAGCGCGGCGGCCACCACCGCGGCAGGCACCAGCAGCACGTTCAGCAGCGGCATCTGCAGCCCGGCCAGCCGCCGCGCCCAGGCCGGCGGCACCGGCACCCGCCGCAGCGCGCCGAGGTCGATGTTGCGGGTGTACGCCGGCGGGTCGACCCGGCCGTCGATCACCTTGGTCACCGCGCCGGTGGCGACGGCTACCGTCCACAGCGCGGCGGGCAGCAGTAGGACGGCGACGGTGCCCGCCACGCCGGGACGCACCGCGGCGACCACCAGCAGGGCTACCGACAGGTCCCGCACCAGCCGCCGCAAGGTCGTGCCGAGACCGGCCTTGTCCAGCAGCGTGGCGGTCCCGGTGTGCCGCCCGGCCAGGGCCAGCTCACCGGCGACGGCGACCACGGCGGCCACCGCGTACGGGACCACCAGGCCGAGGACTCCGGCGAGGACCATGACCGCGTAGCCGAGAAGCGTCGCGCCGACCGCGGCGAGACCCTGCTGGCTGCGTACTCTGCTCAACAACGAACGCTCCCTGTCTGCCCCGCCGATGTCGGTCCGAGTCGATCTCCGACGGCTGCGACCCTAAACGGATCACATGACACAAGTATTGCCGGGGTGTCCGGCAGGTGAACTGCGGACGGCGTCATGACGATGACGGCATGCGACGGGCCCCGGCCGTCCGAGAACGGCCGGGGCCCGACGAAAGCGCTGGGGTCAGCCCCCGATGACCACCCGGCGCACGCCGGTCCAGCGCGCCGGGTCGGTGACCCGGCGGCCGTCGACAAGCACCGTCACGCCCGGCAGGTCGGCCGGGGCGAGGGTGCGGTACTCCGCGTGGTCGGCCTGGATGACGGCGGCGCCGACCGGCTCGCCGTCGTACCCGGGCAGGCCGTGCGCGACCAGTTCCTCGTTCGTGTACATCGGGTCCGACACGTACGGCACCGCGCCCCGGCGGCGCAGCGCCTCCACGGTCGGGAAGACGCCGGAGAAGGCGGTCTCCTTCACGCCACCCCGGTAGGCGGCACCCAGCACCAGCACGCCCACCCCGGTCAGGTCGCCGTACGCGGCGGCGAGCAGGTCGACCGCGTACTCCGGCATGGCCGCGTTGGCCTCACGCGCCGAGCGGACCACGGTGGCGGCCGGGTCGTTCCACAGGTACATCCGCGGGTAGATCGGGATGCAGTGGCCGCCGACCGCGATACCCGGCGAGTGGATGTGGCTGTACGGCTGCGTGTTGCACGCCTCGATGACCTTGGTGACGTCCACGCCGACGGTGTCGGCGAAGCGGGCGAACTGGTTCGCCAGGCCGATGTTCACGTCCCGGTAGGTCGTCTCGGCAAGCTTGGCCAGCTCCGACGCCTCGGCCGAGCCGAGGTCCCACACGCCGTTGGGGCGGTCCAGGTCGGGGCGCTCGTCGAAGTCGAGCACCGCCTCGTAGAACCGCACGCCGTGCGCGGCCGACGCCTCGTCGATGCCGCCGACCAGCTTCGGGTAGCGGCGCAGGTCGGCGAAGACCCGGCCGGTGAGCACCCGCTCCGGGCTGAACACCAGGTGGAAGTCGGTGCCGGCGGTCAGGCCGGAACCCTCGGCGAGCATCGACGCCCACCGGTTACGGGTGGTGCCGACCGGCAGCGTGGTCTCGTAGCTGACCAGCGTGCCCGGCTTCAGCCCACGGGCGATGGCCCGGGTGGCGTCGTCCATCCAGCCGAAGTCCGGCACGCCCTCGGCGTCCACGAACAGCGGCACGACCACGACGACCGCCTCCGACTCGGCGACCGCGGTGGCGGTGTCGGTGGTGGCCGACAGCAGGCCGGCGGCCACCGCCTCCTTGAGCTTGACGTCCAGGTCGGCCTCACCCGGGAAGGGCACGGCACCGTCGTTGACCAGCTGGACGACCCGCTCGGAGACGTCGGCGCCGATCACCCGGTGCCCCTTGGACGCGAACTGCACGGCCAGCGGCAGACCGATCTTGCCGAGCGCGACGACGCAGATGTTCATGAACTACTTTCCTCCAGAGGGCCAGATTCGGCGCAGGCGGGCAAGGAACCGACCGGGGGTCACCGGCGTGATCGCGACGATCACCTGGCCCTTGTGGTTCGTGGTGGGCGTGACGAGGTGCCAGCGGACACCGCGCCGGGCCACCAGCCGGGGTGCGGCGACAGGGCGGTCGGTGCGCAACGGCGCCGAGCCCGTCCCGCCCAGGGCGGAGACCTCGGCGCGTACGATACGACGCTCCCCTGTCCCCGCGACGACCGCCAGCAACCGGTCCACCGCGAAGTCCGTCCGTACGACGGTACCGGTGCCGGACGCCTCGACCGACGTGACACCCGTCAGATCGCCCACGCTGATCCGCAGCGCCTCCGCGTTCAGCTCGGCCAGCTCGGCCCAGCGGCTGCGCGCGGTGACCACCAGGGCCCGGGCCCCGGCGGCGTCGCGTCCCCAGGCGAGCCCGGTCGCGGTCAGCTTGGCCAGTATCGCGGCGGCGCGGTCGGTGACGTCGTACCAGTCGTCCGGGTAGCCGAACGCCGGGTCGCGGAAGCCGACCTGGCCGGCGTACCAGCGGTCACCCTCGATGATCACCTCGGGCAGCGACCGGTCGGCGTGCTGGCCGACGATCGTGCGCAGCGCGTCGAGGTCGCCGTCACGCGCCACCGCGACCCGCAGCCGCTCCTCGGGTGCCATCCGGGCGGTCACCCCGTCGGTCAGGTACGCCTCGGCGAGCTTACGGATCCGGTCGTGGACCTGCCGCTGCACGTCCGGGGAGAGGGCGAGGAACTCCGTGCGGAGCAGCTTCGCCACCTCCCAGGTGAAGTGACGCACCAGCACGGCGTCCCGCCGCGGGCCGGGCTCGATCAGCCCGGCGACGAAACCGACGAGTTCCTCGGCGCAGCGCAGCCGCTCGGAGAACCGGCTGGCGTACGTGATGTTCTGGGCGTTGTCCCGCTTGACCGCGTAGTAGTACTCGTAGTCGCCGAGGACCGACACCTTCTTCGCCCGGAAGCACGCCTCCAGCGTGAACGGCTGGTCGCTGCCCATCGGCATGTCGGTGCGGTACCGCAGGCCGTGCCGCTCGATCAGGTCCCGCCGGAACAGCTTGGTGTTCGACAACGACCAGGGCAGGTCGCTGCCGAACAGGTCGAGCCGCTCCTGGGTGGTGGCGTAGACGGCCTGGTGCACGTAACGCTTGTTGGTGCCGACCATCCGGCCCAGCACCACGTCGGAGTCCCACCGGTCGGCGGCGTCGACCAGGCGCTCCAGCGCCTCCGGGCCGAGGTGGTCGTCCGAGCCGATGAAGAAGACGTACCGGCCCCGGGCGTGGTCGAGCGCCACGTTGCTCGGCGCCGCCGGACCGCCGGAGTTGGCCTGGTGCAGCACCCGGACCGTGCCCGGGTACCGCTTGGCGTAGCGGTCCAGTTCGGCGCCGCTGCCGTCGGTGGAGCCGTCGTCGACGGCGACGACCTCCAGCCGGTCCAGCCCGATGGTCTGCCCGACGAGCGAGTCCAGGCAGGCGGTCAGGTACGGCATGGTGTTGTAGACGGCGACCACCACTGTCACGTCCGGCCCGCTCACGCCCCCACCTCCACCTGCGCCGGCTGCACCGGTGCGTGCGTCGCCGGCGCCGGCCGGGGCGGTGCGTCCGGCAGCAGCCGCGAGTAGACCTCGTCGAGCACCCGCGCCTGCGCCTCCCACGTCCAGCCGGCCAGCAGGCCCGGCCGGTCGTACGCGGCGCGGTACCGCTGCGGGTCGGCGAGCACCGCGGTGACCGCGCGGACGAAGTCGGCCACGTCCTCGGCGCGGAACACCTCGCCCTGGCCGGTCTCCCGGACAGTCTCGGCCATGGTGCGCACGTCGGACACGACCAGCGGCAGACCGGCGTGTGAATACTCGAAGAACTTGGTGATCAGCGCGATCTCGTGGTTCGGCCAGTGCTGGATCGGGATGACGCCGACCTGCGCGCCGCTGAGGAACCGGACGACCTGGTGGTGCGGCACGTACGGCAGCACGTGCACCCGGTCCGCCACGCCCAGCTCGCCGGCCCGGGTGACCAGGCCCCTGACGTACGCCGAGTCGGGCTTGTTCACCACGAACGCGACGTGCGCGCCGGGCAGCCTCGGCAGCGCCTCGACCATCACGCCGAGGCCGCGCTTGGCGGCGGCCACCCCGCTGTAGACCAGCAGCGGCTCGTCCGGCCCGAGCCCGCAGCGGGCACGGATGTCCGGCACCGGCTCGGCCGGGTCGGCCGGCAGCTCGTCCACCGCCGGGGCGTTCAGCACGACCGCCGGCCGTTCGGCCAGCCCGTGCTCGGTGCGAAGCAGGTCGGCCAGGCCACCGGAGACGGTCATGGTGGCGTCGGCGTACGGCACGTACTCCCGCTCGTGCGCCACGTTGCCTGGTAGCCAGCGGGCGTTGTCGCGCCACGGCTGCACGCCGGGGAGATACTCGTGGGCGTCCCAGAGCAGGGCGATCCGGCGGCCCTTCGCGGCGGCCCGGACCTTCGCGCGGGCGCCGACGCCGAGCATCCGGAAGTCGTTGGCGTGGATCAGGTCCGGCGCCAGCTCGTCGACCACCGGGCCGTAGGCCAGCTCGTAGTCCCACAGGCCCGGCTCCAGGCGCCGCCACGCGCCGTCGCCGCGCAGCCCGCGCCAGAACATCGTGTACGCGCGGTCCCAGGGGCCGTCCAGCTTGCGGCCCTTGCGGGCCCGGGTGAGCTGACGGTTGCGGAAGCCGACCCACTTGCGGGTCAGGCCGGACAGCTTCTCCTCGGCCCGCAGCGCGGCCCGGGGCAGCCCGCCCGGCCGGCCCGCGCCGGACTCGCGGGCCGCGACGGTGAGCGCCGCCCGGCGTACCGCCAGGTCCGCGCGCCAGGCCTTGACCGCCTGGGTACGGTGCGCCGCGATGCCGCTGGGCGGATAGGCGAGCGGGTGCCGCAGCCAGGCCCGGCGGAACTCGTGCCGACGGCGGGCCAACGGCTCGGGCATCGGCACGAGGCGTACCTCGGCGGCGCCGAGGCGCCAGCTCTGCGGGCTGCCGACCGGCGCCCGGCCGAGCAGCACGACGTCCCAGCCGGCGTCGGCGGCGGAACGGGCCGCCTTCTGCACCCGGGAGTCACCGATGACCCCGTTGTCCACCAGCATCACGACCCGTCCCCGGGTGCCCGCCGCTGCGGTCGTGCCGTCAGATCCCATTCCTGCCCGTTTCGTCGTCGCCAGCACCGCGCCCGCGGACCCGAGCGAGTCTACGACAGCGGATCGGGCCCGGACGCCCGCCGCCGCCGGTGCCCCCCGACCTGCTGTGACTGTTGCTACCCTCCACCCTGTCCAACGACCGGCGCCCGCTCCGGGTCGTTCGCCGGGTCGCCGGCCGCGCCACGCGGGCCCTCGGCCAACCCCAGCTCAGCGCGAACGGGACCGCACAATGGACGTGGTGACCACCGAGGAACCCAGCCGGCCCGCACCAGCCCCGGCGACCGAGCCGGCCACAGCCGATCGCGCCCGGCCCGGCCCCGTCCGGCGGCTGCGCGACGCCGCCCGGGACGCGGCGCCCGCCCTGGCGGTCTACGCGGTGATCCGGCTGATCGGCGTGGCGGCCGTGTACGTCTGGGCGCGCTCGCTGAACCTCTCCCCGGTACGCGAGCTGACTCTGTCCGACGCGACGTACTACCTCGCCATCGCCCAGCGGGGCTACGACGGGTACGAACGGGTGCAGAGCGACATGGCGTTCTTCCCGCTCTACCCGGCCCTGATCGGCGTGGTCGAACGGGTCACCCCACTCGGCCCGCGTACCGCCGGGCTGGCAGTGGCCGCGCTGGCCGGCCTGGCGGCGGCCTGGGCGCTGTACGCGATCGGCTCGTACCTGCACGACCGGCGCACCGGCGTGGTGCTCGCCGCGCTCTGGGCCGCGCTGCCGCACGCCGTCGTGCAGTCGATGGCCTACAGCGAGACGCTGTTCACCGCGCTGGCCGCGTGGACGCTGTACGCGCTGCTGCGCCGGCACTGGCTGACCGCGGGCGTGCTCTGCCTGTTCGCCGGCCTGACCCGGCCCACCGCCTCGTCGCTGATCCCGGTGGTCGGCCTGGCCGCGCTGCTGGCCGTCATCCGGCGCCGGGACGGCTGGCGGCCGTGGGTGGCCATGCTGCTCGCCCCGGCCGGCTGGCTCGCCTACCTGGCCTGGGTGAGTGTCCAGACCGGGCGGCCCGACGGCTGGTTCCACATCCAGTCCGCCGGGTGGCGCAGCCACTTCGACTTCGGCGTGGACACGTTCCGGCGGGGCCGGGAGGTGCTGGCGGTGTCCGCGACGCCGCAGATGCTCGTGGTGAGCCTGGTGCTGCTGCTGGCGCTGACGTTCTTCGTGCTCAGCGTGATCGACCGCCAGCCCTGGGAACTGCTGCTGTTCAGCGGGCTGATGCTGGTCACCACGATCGGCGCGGCGGGCTACTACCACTCCAAGGCGCGGTTCCTGGTGCCGGCGTTCGCGCTGCTGCTGCCGGCCGCCGTCGGCCTGGCCCGGGCCGGCCGGGCCCGGGCCGTCACGGTGCTGGTCGCGCTCACCGCGTTCTCGACCTACTTCGGCGGCTACCTGCTGCTCATCTGGACCAGGTCGCCGTGACGCTCACCGGGTGAGCGGGCGGACGTCCCACAGCCAGACGTCCGCCACCCGCTGCCCCGGCCCGTAGAGCGCGTCGAGCACCACCTTGAGGTCGTCGTGGCGGCGGGCCCGATCCGGCAGCGCCACCGCGTCGGCCTTCCAGTGCCGCACGTCGGCGCGGGCCTGCTCGACGTCGGCCGGGCCGACAGCGGTGTCCCGCTGGCCCCGCGACACGGCGGTGAGCAGCTTCGCGGTCGGCTGCGGCTCGACGCCCCACCGGCCGGTGTTGTCGGTCTTCGAGACCGGCCCGAGGAAGTACCCCTCCGGTACGGCGAAGCCGGCCAGCGCCGCGGAACTCCAGTACAGCGACGTCATGCCGTCGACCGGGACCGGCACCAGGGTGCGGCCGGGGGCGACGTGCTCCTTCCAGACGCCGGCGGTGACGAAGTCCGGCACCGGGTTGCGCCCGCGCGCCTCCAGCGGGGTCGGCAGGATCGGCAGCAGCGCGGCGAACAGCGCGACAGCGGCCAGGCGGGGCACCAGCCGGGACTGGCCGGGCTCGTCCGCCCGTACCCGGGCCACCCGGTCCCCGGCCACCGCGAACAGCACGCCGAGCGCCACCGTGGTGATCAGCGCGAACCGGGACACCACCACCGAGTCGAACACCGGCAGCTCGGACACCAGCGCGAACGGCGCCGGCACGTCGGTGCGGCGGGTGCCCACGGTCCAGGTGGTGCCGATCGAGAAGACCGCCGAGATCAGCGCGACCACGGCGAGCACCCGGACCACGATCTCGCGGCGCAGCCACAGGGCGGCGCCGATCGCGAGGATCACCACCGACCAGCCGTAGAAGCTGGCCTGCTCGGTGGTGTTCGGGCCCCAGCGCAGGGCGCTGGTGGGGCTGCCGGCCACGGACTCGGTGGCGTACCGCACGAACGAGCCGAGGGTCAGCGCGTAGACGTCCGGGTCGCCCGGGTGACCGACCCGGTGCTGCGGGCCGGCGAACTGCATCCACAGCGGGTACGCGGAGGCCGCACCGACGAGCACGCCGGTGATGGCGAGCCCGCCGAGCATCGGCCCGGCCCGGCGCAGCGCCTCGCGCGGCCGGAAGATCACGTAGCCGACGACCATCATCAGGCAGCCGAGCGCGGTCAGGAACAGGATCTCCAGGCTCACGAAGAACTGCGCCACCACGAGCGCGCCCAGCACCAGGCCGTTGCGCACCGGGCGGCCGTCCCGGGCCAGCCGGATCACCTGCCAGAGGATGAACGGCACCAGCCACTGGGCGGTGATGTGCGGGTGGCCGTTGCTGTGCGACACCAGCGCCGGCGCGAACGCGCAGAACAGGCCGCCGGCGAAGGCCGCCGCCCGGGACGAGACCAGGTTGCGCGACAGCACGTGGTACCAGGCGTACGCGGTGCCGGCCAGGTTGAGCGTGATGAACAGCAGGTACGCGAACGGCGCGCCGAACAGCAGGGTGACCGGGGACAGCACCAGCCCTGGTAGCTGCATGCCGACGTTCGTCATCAGGTTCACGCCGTCCGGGGCGTTCTGCAACGAGGTGAAGAACGGGTTCTCCAGGTTGCTGACCGCGTGCGCGGCGTACGCCAGCATCCACTCGTTGAAGCCCTGGTCGTTCGGGCGGCTGCCGAGCAGCCGTCCGTCGGGGTTCACCCAGCCCCGCGCGGTCACCCAGAACGCGCCGGCCAGGTAGATCGCCGCGACCAGCAGATCCGGCCGCATCCGGTGCCACCGTCCGGGGCGGCCGGCACGCTCCGCCGCGGCGGTCTCCGGCTGCGCCTGCTGCTGCGGCGCGGCGTCGGCGGGCCGGTCCGCGCCGTCGGCGGTCGGCGGCTTCGCGGTCTCGTCGGTGGCGTCGGCCACCGATCCACCGGCGTCTGCGGTGCGGGTACGGGTCTCGGGCCCGGGGGCGGTCATGGCGCCGTAGTGTACGCAAGCCGGGCTGCGGGGCCGGGCCAGGCTCGCCCGGCCCGGTGAAGACTCGGCGACGATCCCCCGGCGGCGGGACGTACCGGCGGTGACCGGACCGTGCCGGGGCGGCGGTGAGCAGCCGGGCGGGCGCCCGCCGGACCGGGGTGATCCGGCCGGTTCGGTTAGGCTGGTCCCTCGTGTCCCGTTCCACGCCACCGGTCACCGTGCTCCCCGTCGGGGCGGCGGCGTCCGGTGACGGCGGGTGGCCCGGCCCACCATCGCGTACCGGCCGCGTCCGCGTACGTCGTCCGGCGGCGGGTGGGGCACTACTATTCCTAGGGCCTGCGGGCACCGGCCCGGCCACCCGGCCGGGGTCCACGGCCTTCCGACTCGGGCGGCGGCCGGTCCGCACCGAGAATCCGTCGCAGATCACGAGGAGTCACGTGTGAAGGTCGTCAGCATCGTCGGCGCCCGACCGCAGTTGGTGAAGCTGGCGCCCATCGCGGCGGCGTTCGCCGAGGACGGGTGCGAGCACGTGATCGTGCACACCGGCCAGCACTACGACGCCGACCTGTCCGACGTCTTCTTCTCCGGCCTCGGCATCCCCGACCCGGACGTGCACCTGGGCATCGGCTCCGGCAGCCACGGCGTGCAGACCGGCAACACCCTGGCCGCCCTGGACCCGGTGCTCGCCGCCGAGGCGCCGGACTGGGTGCTGGTGTACGGCGACACCAACTCGACGCTGGCCGGCACGCTGTCGGCGGTGAAGCAGCACCTGCGGGTGGCGCACCTGGAGGCCGGGCTGCGGTCGTTCAACCGGCGGATGCCGGAGGAGCACAACCGGGTGCTCACCGACCACGCCGCCGATCTGCTGCTCGCCCCCACCGAGGAGGCCGTCCGGCACCTGGCCACGGAGGGCCTGGCCGCCCGTACCGAACTGGTCGGTGACGTGATGGTGGACGTCTGCCTGCGGGTCCGCGACGACGTGGCCCGGGGCGGGCAGCCCCGCCCGGCGCTGCCCGACGGCATCGACCCGGACGCGCCGTACCTGCTCGCCACGCTGCACCGCGCGGAGAACACCGACGACCCGAAGCGGCTCGCCGCGCTGCTCGACGCGCTCGCCGGCCTGCCCGTGCCGGTCGCGCTGCTGGCCCACCCGCGGCTGGTCGCCCGCGCCGACGAGCACGGGCTGAAGCTGACCCGGGGCGCGCTGCACGCCGGCCGGCCGCTGCCGTACGCCGCGATGGTGGCCGCCGTGGTCGGCTCCGCCGGCGTGGTCACCGACTCGGGCGGCCTCCAGAAGGAGGCGTACCTCCTGGACCGGCCGTGCACCACGCTGCGCACCGAGACGGAGTGGGTCGAGACGCTCGCCGACGGCTGGAACGTGCTCGTGCCGGATCCGCGCGAACTGGGCGCCGGCTGGGCGGCAACCGCGACGCGTCCCGCCCCGGAGGCGCCGCGCGGCACCCCGTACGGTGACGGCCGGGCGGCCCGGCGGGTCGCCGAGACGCTGCGACGGCACCTGGCATGACGACGCGCTCCCTCCTCACGATCGGTTATCAGCGATGACCAACCACACCGTCCCGCTCCCCCGCTCTCGCAGCGGGAAGCGGCCGCACGCCATCTACCTCGCGATCGGCTTCCCGCCCGCGGCGAAGAGCAGCGCGTACCGGCTGCGCGAGACGGCGAACCAGTTCGTCGCCCAGGGCTGGGACATCACCGTCATCACGATCTGCCAGCAGGCGTGGGAGCGGGAGTACGGCCTGGACCACACGCTGTCGGAGAAGGTCGACCCGCGGGTGCGGGTGGTCGAGCTGCCGCTGATCCGGGAGGACCTGGAGACCGACATCAGGGCGTTCTCCGAGGAGCGGTCGCTGGACCCGGCGGGCTGGATCAAGCGGCTGCGCAAGCGCGAGCAGCAGGCGTTCCCGGAGCCGGTGTTCGGCGGCTGGCGGTACGAGCTGGAGAAGGCGGTGCTGCGGCTGCACCGCGAGCACCCGGCCGACCTGCTGCTCGCCTCCTGCGCCCCGTACGTGAACCTGGCGGCCACCCGGAAGCTGTGGGAGGAGCACAAGGTCCCGTACGCGGTCGACTTCCGCGACGGCTGGTCGCTCGACGTGATCGGCGGCGGCGAGGCGTTCACCCGCGACTCGGTCTCCGGCCGGTGGGAGTCCACGGTGCTGGAGAACGCGCTCGCGGTGTGGTGCGTCAACGACCCGATCGCCGGCTTCTACCGGGAGCGCTACCCGCACCTGGCCGACCGGGTGCACGTGGTGCGCAACGGCTACGACGAGGACAGCCTGCCGGACATCTCCGGCCGCTCGCCGGACCCGGCAGCCGGGCTGACCTTCGGCTACCTGGGCTCGGTCAACTTCAGCCCGGCGTTCCTGGAGTCGGTACTGGACGCCTGGCGCATCGCCCGGCGCGACGACCCGCTGCTGGCCCGCTCCCGGTTCGAGGTGCGCGGGCACATCGGCGCGGGCGCGTCGCGTGAGGCCAACCGGCACATGGACCTGCTCAAGGAGGCCGCCGCCGACGGGGTCAGCTTCGGCGGCCCGGTGCCGAAGGCGGAGCTGGCGGCCACGTACGGCTCCTGGGACGCGCTGGTGCTGATGCTCGTCGGTGGACGGTTCGTCACCTCCGGCAAGGTGTACGAGTTCATGGCCAGCGGCCTGCCCGTGCTCTCCGCCCACGACGTCGACCACGACGCCAGCAACGTGCTCGCCGGCCATCCGCTGTGGACCGGGGCGGTCGGGCTCGACCCGCACCGCCTCGCCGGCTCCTTCGTGGAGGCCGGCCGGCTCGCCCTGAAGGCGACCGACGCGGACCGGGCCGCCGCCCGGGACCTGGCCCGCCGTTTCGCCCGGCCCGCTGTGCTCGCCCCGGCGGTCCGCCGCCTCACCGAACTCGTCCGGCCCACCGGCGCCGGCGCGGCCACCCCGGCCACGACCTCCTCGACGGGAGATGCCCGACAGTGACCACAGTGCTCATCGTGGCCGCCGCCGCACCGAAGCAGCCGGCCGTGCTGATCGAGGCGCTGGAACGTTTCCGCAGCCGCGGCGCCCGCGTCACGGTGGCGTGCTTCTTCGACAGCGCGGAACTCCCGGTCGACCCGGCGCTGGCCGAGGTGCGGTCGTTCGTCGTACCCGCCGAGAAGCGCGACGCCCGGCTGCGGCGGGCGCTCGGCCGGGCGCAGGCCAACCGCAAGATCTGGCTGCACGCGCAGCGCCACGCCTGGCTGCGGCAGCGTTTCCGCTCCGCCGACCTGCTGGTGGCGCTGGACCCCCGGTCGGTCTACACGGTGTGGGAGATGGCCCAGCGCAACACCCGGGCCGGCGCACACTTCGGGCTCGTGCCGGCGCAGCGGGCGCTCGACGCGCCGCGTACCGAGCCGGTCGGCAAGCGGCTGGAGCGGCAGGTCGCGGCGGCCGCCGGCATCGGCACCCGGGGCGCCAAGCGGGCGGCGGTGGAGACCGTGCGCACCACCGTCCAGAAGGCGACCGGCCAGCGGATCATGAGCAACCCGGCCGGCGCCTGGTTCTGGTCCCGCGCGGTGGCCGCGCCCCGCGTACCGGACCGGCTGCGCAGCAAGCTCGCGGTACGGCTGCACGACAGCGCGGTCAAGGCGGGCCGCCCGGCGGTCGCCGCCCGGACCGCCGCGGCCGCGGTCAGCCGGATCAACAGCGCCGCCACCCGCGCGGACGTGCTCACCAAGGCCGCGCAGGGCGAGCTGGCCCTCGGGCACGTCCCGTCCGGGCTGCACGACGCGATCCGCGCCCAGCTCGCGCTGGCCGACGCCCGGCTGGCGAAGGACCCGAAGAAGGCCGCCGCGGCGGTGTCGCGGGCGTGGAGCCTGGCGTCCAACCGGGTGCTGCACTTCGACCGGCTCTCCTCGCCGATGAGCGACGACCCGGGCGCCTTCCTGGCGCCGTTCCGGGAGAGCGCGGCGGCGCGGAAGCTGTCGCAGCCGCGGGGCCGGCTCGCCCCGGCCGCCCCGGCGCCCACCGACCGGCCGCTGCGGCTGCTGGTCACCACGCTGATCAACGACAACTTCCTCCAGGAGATCCTGGAGCGCTACCGGGGCATGCCGAACGTGGAGGTCCGTTTCCTGGACCTGTACGAGGACCCGGTGACCCGTCCGCTGGCGCTCAGCGGCAGCACCGTGATGGAGCACCTGCTCGGCGCCGAGTCGACGTACGGGGCCAAGATCGAGGAGTGGCTTCGGCCGCACCTGGACTGGGCCGACACCGTGTTCGTCGACTGGTGCCAGGCCACCGCCGCGCTCTTCACGCTGCACGACCCGGGGACGGCCAGGATCATCGTCCGGCTGCACAGCTTCGAGGCGTTCAACTTCTGGCCGCACCTGGTGGACTTCTCCCGGGTCGACGACGTCGTCTTCGTCTCCGAGCACCTGCGGGACCTGTCCACCGCGGTGCTGCCGCAGCTCACCGGCGAACACGCCCCCCGGCTGTGGGTGGTCGACAACGCGATGGACCTGCAGCGCTACCCCCGGGCCAAGCCGGCCGACGCCCGGTTCACGCTGGGGCTGGTCGGGTTCAGCTCGGTGGCGAAGGACCCGCGGTGGGCGATCGACGTCCTGCGGAAGCTGCGGGAGCACGACGAGCGGTACACCCTGACGCTCATCGGCAGCAACTTCAACAACCGGACCAGCAAGCCGGCGAAGGACTACGGCCGGCTGCTCGCCAAGGACCTGGCCGAACTGGAGCCGCTGGGCGCGGTCCGGCGCTACGGGCAGACCGACGACGTGCCGGGCGCGCTCCAGGAGGTCGGCGTCATCCTCAGCACCTCGGTGCGGGAGAGCTTCCACTGCGGTCTGGTGGAGGGCGCGGCGAGCGGCGCGGTGCCGGTGGTGCGGGACTGGCCGTTCTTCGCCGGCAAGCCGCACGGCGCCCGTACCCTCTTCCCCGCCGACTGGATGGCGGACACCCCGGCGGAGGCGGCGGAGCGGATCCTGGCCGTCACCGCGACCGAGCAGGCGTGGGCGGAGGCCGGCCGGGCCGCCTCGGAGCACGTGCTGAAGACCTGGGACTGGGCCGTCACCCAGGCCGACTACGACCGGCTGCTGCTGGGCGACTGAGCAGGCGCAACGAGTGCGGGGCCCGGCCGGTCGGCCGGGCCCCGCTGTCGTTCTCCGCCGGTCAGCGCACCGGCACCGCCGTCCGCTGGTTCGGCACCGCCGTGACGGCCGTGTCCGCCTCCGCCGGCCGCACCGGCCCGGGGTGGTTCGGCAGCAGCCGGGTGTAGACCTCGTCCATCACCCGGGCCTGCGCCTCCCAGGTCCACTGCTCCAGCACGCCCGGCCGGTCGTACGCGGCCCGGTAGCGCTGCGGGTCGGCCAGCACGGTACGCACCGCCCGGACGTAGTCGTCCAGGTCCTCGGCCCGGAAGACCTCGCCGTGCCCGGTGGCCCGGGTCGCCTCGGCCATCGTCCGCACGTCGCTGACCACCATCGGCAGGCCGCCGTGGGCGTACTCGAAGAACTTGGTGATCAGCGCGATCTCGTGGTTCGGCTTGTGGTGGATCGGGATGACGCCCAGGTCGGCCGGGGCGACGAACGCGGACACCTGCCAGTGCGGCACGTACGGCAGCAGGTGTACCCGGTCGGCCACGCCCAGTTCGGCGGCCAGTTCCTCCAGCTCGTACATGATCGGGGCCTTGCCGTTGGGGTGCACCGAGACCAGCGCGACGTGCGCCTCGGGCATCTCGGTGAGGCCACGGATCATGATGTCCACGCCGCGCGACGGGTTGATGCCGCCGCAGTAGACGAGCAGCGGCGTGCCGGCGTCGATGCCGCACATCGCCCGGATGCCCGGCACCGGCGTGGCCCGCTGTTCGGCAGTGAGCGACCGCGGCGGCGCGTTCAGCACCACGGCCGGCTGCTCGGGCAGGTCGTGGCTCTCCCGCAGCAGGTCGGCCAGGGTGGACGAGACGGTGATGACCGCGTCGGCGTACGGCGCGTGCTCCCGCACGTAGGCGATCTGGGCGGGCAGCCAGCGCAGGTTGGCCGGGCGGCCGATGATGCCGGGGACGAACTCGTGCGCGTCCCAGAGCAGCTTGACGTCGCGTCCGCCGGCCCGGGCCCGCATGACCGCCCGCGCGCCGACGCCGAGCATCCGGAAGTCGTGCGCGTGGATCAGATCCGGTCGCAGCTCGTCCACCACCGAGGCGAAGGCCAGCTCGAAGTCCCACAGTTCCGGGTCCAGCCGGCGCCAGGCCCGGTCACCGTGCACCCGCTGCCAGAACCGCAGCGCGGCCCGGTCGAGCCGGGAGTTCGGGTTCTGCTGGTTCTCCTGGAGCCGCCGCAGCTGCGCGGAGCGGAACTTGACCCACTGGAACATCGTCTTGTTGAGGAAGTACGGCGCGGCCAGCCGGGCCTTGCCGGCCAGCTCGGCGAGGCGGGGCCCGCCCGCCGCCCGGTTCACCTTGAGCTCGGAGAGACGGAACGTCAGGTCGTCCCGGCGGGCCCGCAGCGTGTTCAGCCGCCGCTTGGCGTCCGGTCCCGGCTTGTACGCCAGCGGGCGGCGCAGCAGCGCGCGGCGGTACGCGACCGGGTGGGTCAGCCGCCGGGGCATCCGGATCAGGCGGACCTCGGCGTCGCCGATGCGCCAGGTGTCCTCGGTCGCCGCGCCCTTGAGGATGCCGACCAGGATCACCTCCCAGCCGGCCTCGGCGGCGGAGCGGGCGGCCTTCTGCACCCGGGAGTCGCCGTGGACCCCGTTGTCGACCAGCATCACCACCCGTCCCCGGGTCGGTCGGGCATCGCTACTCGGGACAGCTTGCATCGGGTGCTTCTCCTCGTTGGCGGGGCGGTGCACGGACGGTCGGCGGGTCACCGGAGGAAGGCGTCGAATGCCTCGGCGGTCCGCCGGCCGTCGTGGTGGTCACGGACGTAACGGGCGCCCTCCGCGGCCAGGGCGACCGCGGCGGGCCTGTCGTCGAGCAGCGACTCGATCGTCTTGACGAGCGTGCCGGGTGTGGCGTTGGCGATCGGCGGCTGGACCCCGGCGGCCCGGTGCGGTCCTTCACTCACGTACGCCACCACGACCTTGCCGGCGGCCATTCCCTCACAGGAGAAGGTGCCGTAGCTGCCCATCACCAACTGGTCGACCACGATGTCGCAGTCCTGCACCAGGCGGCGCATCTCGCTGTGCGGCAGACCCTCCACCAGGCGCAGTTCGATGATCCGTCGATCGTGCAGCTCCTGCAACCGGGGCAGGAGCCGATCGGTGCCCTTGGTCCAGCGGTTGGACGGGGCGTGCAGCACCACCGGCCGGGTGCGTTCCAGCACCGGGCGGTCGCAGGCCCAGGCGTCCACGTCCACGATCAGCGGCGCCCAGGTGGCGAACGGCACGTCGTCCAGCAGGTCCGGCGTGGTCACGAAGAACGGCAGGCCGCTCTCCTCGGCGGTACGCCGGTTCTGCTCGGCCACCACGGTGAGCCGCTCGCGCAGGTCCTCCGGCGCGTCCCGGAACGCGGACGCGGCATGCCGTTCCAGGTGCGCGCCGGGGTGGCGGATCTCACTGCCGTGCGCCAGCAGCGCGACCTTGAGGCGGGCCCGGCGCAGCGCGGGCAGGTCCGCGGCGATGTCGTCGCCGTTGAGCCGGCCGAGCACCGGACGGAACGCGTCCACGATCAGGTGCGTGTAGAAGCCGAGCACCCGCGCGGCCTGCTGCATCTGCACGTCGAGCCGGTGTTCGCCGGGGAAGTGCAGATACCGGTCGGCCGGGTAGCGGTAGGTGGCCGGTGGCTTGGCCACGACCAGCTCGATGCCGACGTCCGCCCGCGCGGCGCTGATCGCCACCGCGAGGGCGGAGAGCTGCCCGGCGTAGTTCGCCGTGCCCAGACCCAGCCGGACCGGACCGGCGCCGAGCGCCCGCCACCGGCCCGGGGTGCCGGCCTCGACCGGCTCGACCGCCGGCTCCGGCGGCTCCGGCGCGTCGTCGTCGCCCCGCTGCCAGGCCCGTTCCACCGCCTTGGCGAAGGAGGGCACCGAGCCGGGCGCGTAGAAGTCGCCGGCCCGGTGGCGGGCCAGGTGCTCGCGGACCACCCGGTTGTCGGCGGCGACCACCCGCAGCCCGGCGGCGAGGCAGGTGTCGAGCAGCCCGAGACCGGCGTCCGGCGCGAACCCGAACACGGCCACGTCCCCCGAGGCGAGGAACGCGGCCGTCATCGTGCGCGGGCGCGGCACCGGGTGGACCCGGCGCCGGGCCTTGCCGGCCCGGCGGACCAGGTCCTGGGCGGCCGCCTGCTCCGCCGGGTCGCAGAGCAGTGCCAGGTGGAACTCGGGCAACCGGGCCAGGGCGCGCAGCACGCCGTCCAGCGCCCGGTCACCGGTGATCCCGCCGGCGTGCACCAGCAGCGGCGTGCCGGCGGGAAGTTCACACAGTTCGCGTACCGAAGGGGTCTCCCAGGGGCGCGTGCCGGCGGCGGCCCGGCGGAGCGCGATGCGCCACCGCCGGGGAATCCGCCGCCGCACCGCGGAGACCGTCCGCCGCACCGGCGCCGGGCTCATCGCAGTGCCGGCTCCGCGTCGCTGCCGCTGGCCGCCACGGACACGACCTTGCCGTCGGCGGACGACTCCAGCAGGGCGGCCGCGACCTGCACGGTACGCAGACCCTGCCGCAGCGTGACGATGTCGCTCTGCTTGCCCTCCACCGCGTCCCGGAAGCGCTCGTGCTCGACCAGCAGCGGCTCGCGCTTCGGGATGGCGTAGCGGACCATGTCGCCCTCGGCCACGCCGCGGAATGCGCGCAGCGCCTCCCACTCGGTGTCGATGGCGGCGTTGGCGTAGAACGTCAGGTCGGCGGTGAGCGTGTCGGCCACGAAGCAGCCCTTGTCACCGGTGACCACGGTGGACCGCTCCTTGAGCGGGCTGAGCCAGTTCACCAGGTGGTTGACCATCGTGCCGTCGGAGAGCTGGCCGACCACGGCGACCATGTCCTCGTGCAGCCGGCCGCTGCGCGAGACGGTGCGGGCCGCGACCGAGGCGTACTGCCGGCCGGTCACCCAGGCGGTCAGGTCGATGTCGTGGGTGGCCAGGTCCATCACCACGCCGACGTCGGCGATCCGGTGCGGGAACGGGCCCTGGCGCCGGGTCACGACCTGGAACACCTCGCCCAGCTCGCCCGCCTCCAGGCGGGTCCGCAGGCTCTGCAGCGCCGGGTTGTAGCGCTCGATGTGGCCGACGCCCGCGACCAGGCCGGCGTTCTCGAACGCCTCGACCAGCCGGGTGGCCGCGTCGACGGACTGGGCCAGCGGCTTCTCGATGAGCGCGCAGACGCCGTTGGCGGCCAGCTCCATGCCGATCGGCTCGTGCAGCGCCGTCGGGCAGGCCACCACCGCGTAGTCGACGCCGAGGGCGAGCAGGTCGCTCAGCTCGGGTACGACCGGGGCGCGCAGCGTGCCGGTCACGTCGCCGGCCGGGTCGACCACGCCGACCAGCTCGACGCCGTCCAGGTTGGACAGCACGCGGGCGTGGTTGCGCCCCATCGCGCCGAGGCCGATCAGGCCGGCCCGCAGCTTCCGTCCACTCATCGGGCACCGCCCGCGAGGTTCGCGCCCTCGGCGATGCGCTCCAGCTCGGCCTGGCTGAGCGACGGGTGCACGGGCAGCGAGACCACCTCGGCGGCGGCCCGCTCGGTCTCCGGCAGGTCCCACGCGCCCGGCTTGCCGTCCACGAGGTACGGCTTGAGCCGGTGGATCGGGGTCGGGTAGTAGACCGCGTTGCCGATGCCCAGCTCGGTGAGGCGGGCCTGGGCGGCGTCCCGGTCGCCCCGCACCCGCACCGTGTACTGGTGGTAGACGTGCTTGGCGCCGTCGGCGACCGGCGGGGTGACCATGCCGGTGATCGCCGAGTCGAGGAACTTGGCGTTGGCGCGGCGCTGCTCGGTCCACTCGGGAAGCTGGGTGAGCTGCACCCGGCCGATGGCGGCGGCCACGTCGGTCATCCGCATGTTGGCGCCGACGATCTCGTTGGCGTACCGCTGCTCCATGCCCTGGTTACGCAGCAGCCGCAGGGTGCGGGCGAGGTCCGCGTCGGCGGTGGTGATCATGCCGCCCTCGAGGGAGTGCATGTTCTTCGTCGGGTAGAAGCTGAAGCAGCCGGCGGTGCCGAAGGCGCCGACCGGGGTGCCGTTCAGCTCGGCGCCGTGCGCCTGCGCGGCGTCCTCGACCACGGCGAGGCCGTGCTGCTGCGCGATCTCCATGATCCGGTCCATCGCGGCCGGGTGGCCGTAGAGGTGCACCGGCATGATCGCGACGGTCTTCGGCGTGATCGCCGCGGCGACCGCCTCCGGGTCGACGCAGAAGCTGCCCGGCTCGATGTCCACGAAGACCGGCTCGGCGCCGACCAGCCGGACCGCGTTGCCGCTGGCGGCGAAGGAGAACGAGGGGACGATGATCTCGTCGCCCGGGCCGAAGCCGAGCGCCATCAGCGTCAGCTGGAGCGCGGAGGTGCCGGAGTTGACGGCGACGCAGTGCCGGCCGCCGACCAGGTCACCGAACTCCTCCTCGAACGCCGCGACCTCGGGGCCCTGCACGACCCGGCCGCTCCGCAGCACCCGGACGGCCGCCTCGATCTCGGCTTCGCCGATGATCGGCCGTGCGGGGGGAATGAACTCTGGATGCGGCCCGGCCATGGGGCTTCCTCCTGTCGACGCGTGGTTCATGGGAGACATTTCGGGGGATGGTACCGCTCTGTCGGGAAAACCAGCCGTTCGCACTGATTGTCCGACCGGTTGTGACCTTCTGTTCATGATCGGCGACGGACCTCCGGGGGCGGCCCGGGGCTCACACTTCCACCTCGTCGCGCACAGGCTCCACGCATGCTACCCGCAGGGCGGCGACGATCGCGGCCGCCATCCGGGGCACCTCGGCGGGCTCCAGCGGGGCCCGGGAGATCGCCATCCGCCAGTAGACCGGACCGACGATCAGATCGACGGCGGCCCGCCTGTCGGTGGCCGGGGACAGCTCGCCGCGCTCGACCGCGCGGCCGATCAGGATCCGGCCCACCGCCTGCTGGTAGTCGTCCAGGGCGGCCTGCAACTTCTCCGCGATCTGCGGGTTGCGGGCCGCCTCGGCCAGCAGGTCCGGGATGATCTGCGCGGCCAGCCGGTGACGTAGTGCACGCGCCATCACGTGCAGCAGGATCTCCAGGTCACCGAGGAGGCTGCCGGTGTCCAGCAGCGGGATGTTCCGGCCCGCCACCGCCGAGACCATGTCCAGCACCAGATCGAGCTTGGAACGCCAGCGGCGGTAGATGGCGGTCTTGCTCACACCGGCCCGGCGGGCCACCGCCTCGATGGAGAGGCGACCGTAGCCGACCTCGGCCAACTCCTGCATCACGGCGGCGCGGATGGCACTGGTGATCTCCCCGCGCAGCACCGCCGCGCCGGCCGGAGCACGCCTCTTCTCGGTCGTCACGTGGAACAATGTAGCGCAACGACGGTACGGTTGCGTCCCGACGTTCGGTGGACTACCTTCCATGCAGCAGCGAGGCGGCTCCTCCCCGCCCGGCCACGCTGGATCTCATTCACCGCACTGCTCCCCATCAGCACGAAAGATCGGAGCGCCTGAACATGGCCAACACCGCGGTGGCCGACCCCGAATCCGGACTGACCCGGGCCCAGCTGGCCCAGCGGTACGGGCTACGGGTGGCCGGGGAACGACCCGCCCTGGGTGAGTACGCCCGCCGGTTGTGGGCGTACCGGCACTTCATGACCGCGTACTCGCGGGCGAAGGTCGCCTCCTCGCTGAGCAACACCCAGCTCGGCCAGCTCTGGCAGGTGCTGACACCGCTCACCAACGCGGCCGTCTACTTCCTGATCTTCGGCGTGATCCTGGGCCAGCACCGGAACGTGCCGAACTTCATCGCGTACCTGTGCACGGGCGTCTTCATCTTCATCTTCACGCAGACCGCGGCCTCGAACGGCGTCAGCGCGATCACCGGCAACCTGGGCCTGATCCGGGCGCTCCAGTTCCCCCGGGCGGCGCTGCCGATCACGGTCACGCTGGTGCAGCTCCAGCAGCTGCTCATGTCGATGGTGGTGCTGGCCGGCATCGTGCTCGTCACCGGCGAGCCGCTCACCTTCCGCTGGGTCCTGATCCTCCCGATGCTGCTGCTCCAGACGATCTTCAACGTCGGGCTGAGCATGGTCATGGCCCGCCTCGGCTCCAAGGTCACCGACCTCAAGCAGGTCATGCCGTTCGTGATGCGCACCTGGCTGTACGCCTCCGGCGTGCTCTACCCGGTGACGCTCATCCGCGAGCACCTGCCGAACTGGGCGGCGAACATCCTGGAGTGGAACCCGCCGCTGGTCTTCATCGAGCTGGCCCGCTACGCGCTGCTCGACTCGCACCAGGCGCACCTGGTGAGCTCCCCGGCGAAGCTGTGGGCGCTCGGGGTGTTCTGGGCGGTCGTGATGGGCGCCGGCGGGTTCGTCTACTTCTGGCGCGGAGAGAAGGAGTACGGCCGTGGCTGAGCAGACCCTGCCGTTGAACGCCGGCCCGGTGACCGACTCGGGCCGCGTCCCCACCGTGGTGGTGGACGACGTACACGTCATCTACCGGATCCACAAGGGCGCGACCGGCGGCACCACACCGGTCTCCGCGCTCAAGCGGATCGTCTCCCGTACCAAGGCGCCGAACATCCGCGAGGTGCACGCGGTCAAGGGCGTGAGCTTCACCGCGTACGAGGGTGAGGCGATCGGCCTGATCGGCAGCAACGGCTCCGGCAAGTCCACGCTGCTGCGGGCCATCGCCGGGCTGCTCCCGCCGGCCCGCGGCGCCGTCTACACCCAGGGCCAGCCGTCGCTGCTCGGCGTCAACGCCGCGCTGCTCAACGACCTGTCCGGTGAGCGCAACGTGGTGCTCGGCTGCCTCGCCATGGGCATGCACCCGGACGAGGTCAAGAAGATCGCCCCGGAGATCATCGAGTTCTCCGGGATCAACGAGCGCGGCGACTTCGCCTCGCTGCCGATGCGCACCTACTCGTCCGGCATGGGCGCGCGGCTGCGCTTCGCGATCTCCTCGGCGAAGAAGCACGACGTGCTGCTCATCGACGAGGCGCTGGCCACCGGCGACCGCAAGTTCCGGGTCCGCAGCGAGCAGCGGGTCCGCGAACTGCGCGACAGCGCCGGCACCGTCTTCCTGGTCAGCCACTCGATCGGCTCGATCCGGGACACCTGTGAGCGGACCATCTGGCTGGAGAGCGGCGTCCTGAAGATGGACGGCCCCACCAAGGAGGTCTGCGACGCGTACGAGAACCAGAAGTAGCGCGTCGGAGCGCACCGCACCGGGTTCCGCCCGGAGCGGTGCGCTCCCGCGTACGCGTTAAGGTTTTCGGACCCATCCCCTTTCACCCAGAGTGAGGTACGGCAATGACGCAGGACCACACCACCGCACCGGACGCCGCGCCGGCGAGCCCGGCACCCTGGCGCCCCGCGCGTACGGTGGCCGTGATCCTCGCCGGGGGGACCGGTACGCGCCTCGGGCTGGGCATCCCCAAGCAGCTGCTCAAGATCGCCGGTAAGCCGATCATCGAGCACACCCTGGCCGTCTTCGAGGCCGCGCCGGAGATCGACGAGATCATCGTGCTGATGGCCACCGGTCACGTCGACGACGCGCGGCGCATCGTCGCCGACGCCGGCTTCCGCAAGGTCACCAAGGTGATCGAGGGCGGCGAGACCCGCAACGACACCACCCGGATCGCGCTCGACGCGGTCGGCGAGGGCGATGTCAACATCCTCTTCCACGACGCGGTCCGCCCGCTGGTCAGCGCCCGGATCGTGCGCGAGTGCGTGAACGCGCTCTGGACGTACTCGGCTGTCGACGTGGCTATCCCGTCCGCCGACACGATCATCCAGGTCGACGCGGACGACTGCATCACCGACATCCCGGTGCGCTCCCGGCTACGCCGCGGCCAGACCCCGCAGGCGTTCCGCTCCGGCACCATCCGTGAGGCGTACCGGCGCGCCGAGGGCGACCCCGACTTCGCCGCCACCGACGACTGCGGCGTGGTGCTGCGCTACCTGCCCGGCACGCCGATCAAGGTGATCGACGGCTCGGACGAGAACATCAAGGTCACCCACCCGGTCGACGTGCACCTGGCCGACAAGCTGTTCCAGCTCGCCGCCGCGCAGGCGCCCCGGCTGACCGACCACCGCAGCTACGCCGAGGAGCTGACCGGCCGGACCATCGTGGTCTTCGGCGGCAGCTACGGCATCGGCCACGACCTGGCCGAACTGGCCCGCTCCTACGGTGCACAGGTCTTCCCGTTCAGCCGCTCCACCACCGGCACGCACGTCGAGCGCGCCGAGGACGTGGCCGCCGCGCTGAAGACCGCCTTCGAGGCCACCGGCCGGATCGACCACGTGGTGGTCACCGCCGGCATCCTCGAGAAGGGCGCTCTGGCCGAGATGGACACCGAGACGATGGACCGTCTCCTGCACGTCAACTTCGTCGGCCCGGTCACCATCGCGCGCCAGTCCCTGCCGTACCTGCAGCAGACCAAGGGCCAGCTGCTGCTCTACACGTCCAGCTCGTACACCAGGGGCCGGGCCCGCTACGCGCTCTACTCGGCCACCAAGGCCGCGCTGGTCAACCTGACCCAGGCGCTCGCCGACGAGTGGGCCGAGTTCGGCGTACGCGTCAACTGCGTCAACCCGGAGCGCACCGCCACTCCGATGCGGACGCGGGCGTTCGGCGAGGAGCCGGAGCACACGCTGCTCTCCTCCGAGGCGGTCGCGCAGGCGTCCCTGGACGTACTGATCTCCGACCTGACCGGCCAGGTGGTCGACGTGCGCCGGTCCCCCGGCGAGCAGGTGGCCGCCGTACCGGCCCAGCCGGGCCCGCACCGGTCCGAGCTGTCCGCCGAAGCCTGAACCCGACGGGACGTACCAGATGCGTGGTGACCTGGTCCGCAAGCTGCTCGCCCGGGGGCTGACCACCGGGCTGGCGGTGCTGGCCTTCCTCGTCGTGGCGCTCACCGGCGCCACCGGCTGGGGCCTGGCCCTGGCGGTCGCGGCGCTGGCCGCCACCGCCTGGGAGCGCCGCGTCCGGCCGTCCGCCGACGGGCTCGCCGAGACGGTGCTCGTGGCCGCCGGCATCCTGGTCGGCTACGCCCGGCGCCTCGACGACGGCTTCGACCCGGCGCTCACCGCCACCGCGCTGGTGCTGCTCGGGCTGGTGCTGCTGGTCGGCCCGCTGCGGCAGGCCGGCGCGCTGGAGATCCGCGCGGCGAACCTCCCGGTCCGCACGTGGACACCAGTGGTCGCCGCCCGGCTCGGCGACGCGCTGCTGGTGCTGCTCGCCGTGGTGGCGCTCGCCGCCGCCCTGACGCTGCCCGCCTGGACCGCGCTGGTCGCCGCGCTGCTGGTCGGCGCCGGATGCGGGGCGGTCGCGCTGGACCTCGCCCGGCGCCGGTTCCGGCCACCAGCCGGAGGTGGACCGGTCGGCCGGGCGCTGCGCCGCCACCAGCCCGAGTTCGTGCTGCACTTCTCCGCCCCGCCCGGCTCGGAGTACCAGGTCACCATGTGGCTGCCGTACCTGGAACGAATCGGCCGCCCATTCATGGTGGTGCTGCGCGAGCCGGAGCTCCTGCCCGCGGTGGCCGCCGCCACCCGCGCCCCGGTGGTCCTCTGCCCCACGCTGAAGGCGCTGGACGAGGCGCTGGTGCCCAGCCTGCGGGTCGCGTTCTACGTCAACCACGGCGCGAAGAACGCCCACCTGATCCGGTTCAGCCGGCTCACCCACGTGCAGCTGCACCACGGCGACAGCGACAAGGCCCCCAGCGCCAACCCGGTCTCGGCCATCTTCGACAAGATCTTCGTGGCCGGGCAGGCCGCGATCGACAGGTACGCCCGCGCCGGCGTGGAGATCCCCGCCGACAAGTTCGTCGTGGTCGGCCGCCCCCAGGTCGAGGCCATCGAGGTACGCCGGGAGCCGGTCACCCCGTCGGCGCACCCGACGGTCCTCTACACCCCGACCTGGACCGGGCACCACGCCGACGCCAACTATTGCTCACTGCCGGTGGCCGAGACGCTGATCCGCCGGCTGATCGACAGGGGTGCCGTGGTGATCCTGCGCGCCCACCCGTACACCGGCAAGAACCCGGCCTCGGCCCGCCAGCTCGCCCGGCTCACCGAACTGCTCGCCGCCGACCGGGCCAGGACCGGCCGGCCGCACCTGTTCGGCGCCGCCGCGAGCCGCGAGCTGACGCTCACCGAGTGCGTCAACCGCGCCGACGCGCTGGTCTCCGACGTCTCCGGGGTCATCTCCGACTGGCTGTATTCCGGCAAGCCGTACGCGGTCACCGACACCGGCGCCGACGGTGAGCACTTCGTCGAGCGGTTCCCGCTCGCCGCGTCCGGCTACGTGCTGCGGCGCGACATGTCCAACGTGGACGAGGTGCTCACCGACCTGCTGGACGCCGACCCGAAGGCGGCACAGCGCTGGGCGGCACGTACCCGTTACCTGGGCGACTTCCCCGCCGACGCCTACGCCGAGGCGTTCCTCACCGCCGCCCGCCGGGAGCTGGAGCCCGACTGGGCGGTCCCGGGGCCACGCGCGGCCGGCTAGAAGCGCGAGCCGGCCCGTCGCGGGCCGGCTCGCCCGTTCAGAGGTACGGGTCGAGCAGGGCGAGCACCGCCTCCGGGTCCTCGACGTGCGCGTTGTGGCCCAGCCCGGGCAGCGTCGCCACCGGCACGCCCAGTTCCTTGAGCTGCGCGTCGGTCACCATCGGGTCCGCCTCGCCGCGGGCCAGCAGCACCGGCACACCGGTGGCCGCCAGCAGCACCGGCAGCCGGGGCTCCCCGACCGCGAACGCGGCCGGGTCCATCGCGAGCCGCCAGCGGCCGTCCTCCCGCCGCAGTCCCGCGTCCACCACCGGGTGGTCCGGGGCGAACAGCCCGGCGAGCCCTGATACCCGCAGGTAGCGCCGGGCCGCCTCGTCACGGGTGGCGAACCAGGTGACCGGCCGGGCGGCCAGTTCCGCCGACTTCGCCAGCTCGGCCGGAGACCAGACCGCCTTGATGCCGAGCCCGACCACCGCGTCGACCGGAAGCCCGCGCTGCCGGGCCGCGAGCGCCAGCGCCACCACCCCGCCGAGCGAGTGCCCGAGCAGCACCAGCCGGTCGTCGGGGCCGAGCCGCACCGGCCCGAGCCCGTCCACCACGCGCTGGGCCAGGGCCTCGAACGAGTAGCCGGGCAGCGGCGGCGACCAGCCGTGACCGGCCAGGTCGGGGGCGAGCCAGCGGCCGGGCCAGCGGCGCTCCAGCAGCGGCGCCCAGGGCAGCCACACCTCGCCGGTGGCACCCATGCCGTGCAGGAGAATCAGGTGCCGCTTCCCCGTCGCATCGCCCATTGGCGCAGTCTGCCACCGCCCGCCCCGGACACGCGAGACCGAACCCCGCCGAACCCCTCGCCGCGGCTCCGGCCACCCACACTCCGCACTCACCCTCGATCTTGGAGTTGTGGCACCTTCCATAGCGGGCGAGCCGGGCATACTGGGTGCCACAAGTCCAAGATCGGCGCGCCAAGACGGCGTGAGGGCGGGGGCGGGACGAGGAAGGCCGGCGCCCCGGGTGGGGTGCCGGCCTTCGGGTGTGCGGGACGGTCAGGCGGAGTAGCCGCGGCTGGCGATCCAGTGCGCCAGGTCGATCGTGGTGACCCAGTACGACGGCAGCGACGGGTCGGCCGAGTCGGCGATCCGCACGGTCCGGCCGTCGTCCTTGTAGCCGACCACGGCGACGTAGTGGCCGCCCGGGAACGAGTGCCAGCCGCCGTTGGTGTCGGTGGCCGTACCGGCGACGTTCGCGACGACCCCGCGGCCGTTGCTGATCGCCTCGACCACATCGGCCTGGAGGCGGTCCATCTGGGCCGGGGTGGCAGTGCCGGGAATCATGCGGGTCCGGTACGGGTTGCCCTTGACCTGCTGGTTGAGCACCCGGGTGGTGTCCTCGGCCGAGTTGGTGCCCATCTCGGTGGTGCCGAGGGGGCCGGCGAGCGCGTCCTGGCTGCGCTCGATGCCGGCGGCGCTGAGCGCGTTGCGCACCGCGGCCGGGCCGCAGTAGAAGTAGTTGATCTGCGCCTGGTAGTCGTAGTCGAGCGACTTGCTCGACGGCGGCTTCGGCTTGGCCTTGGGCGTGGTGTCCGGATCGGCAGCGGCCTTCGCGGACGGGGAGGCGCTCGGCGACGCGCTGGGCGAGGCGGAGGCACTGGACGACGCCTGCGGCACGGCGATGCGGGCCTCGCTGCGGCTGGCGGGCTGCTCGCCGAGACGGGCGGAGCCGAGGTCGGCGACCGCGGCGGTGTTCTCCTGGACCGGGGCGTCGTCACCGGCGGTGGCGACGGTTCCGGCACCGGCGGCCAGCACGAGCGCGGCGGCCGATCCGGCGATGATCTGGTACGGGCGTTCGGTGACGATCCGTCGCAGCTGACGCTTCAGGTGGTGCTTCACAAAATCCTCCACGGGGCGTGAGCGGCACACACCGGCCCGGCACGCGGAGGAACTCACACGTGCTGGCGGGGCCGGATGGCCGGGGGATCGGGAACGCCCGTGATGCCGGGCGCCCAGGGGGCGGTTGCCGGTCGCGCGTCAGGCGCGCGCGGGCACCGCTTCGCCGTGGAGGCGGGGGGACGATCGAGGGGTGGGCAAGAGGGGTTACTCCTTCCGTGGCCGCCGACCGGGTTAGCTGACGGATTCGGGCGGGAAGTACGCCCTACCGCAGGCCGTCGGCCCGCGGATTCACCCCGATGGTGCTCATGGGTCCCCGGTTCGTGGAACACGATTAGGCGGGTCGGCGCGGCGTCGCCGTCGGCGATCGATTACCGCATCGGACGCGCCGACACTACCGGTGGGTATGTCCCCTGCCAAGCGCTCCCACCTGCGTAAACGTGATCCGCGGTAACGGATTTCGGAACACCCGGTTACTGACTTCGCTCAATGGGACAAGCAGTTTCGACGGCGCCCGGCGGCGGAAAGCGGACAGACGGCGAGCACCCGACCGGCAATCGCGGGACTCGATGACCCGTTCTGCGCCCGGCGCCCGTTTCGACGGCCCGGGTGACCGGGCTCACCACATTCCGGGTAACGATTCGGTCGAGACGAGACCTCAGCCGACCCGGGCCGGGCGCCAGCGGGCGTTACGGACCGTCGCGGCCACCGGCACGGCGCTCGCCGTCGCGCTCCGGTACGCCGGGGCGGGCCGCAGCGCCGCAGTGGCCGCGTACGCCTCGGCGGCGAGCGTCCGGGCGGCCTCGGCGGCCAGTTCGGCGTCCCGCCAGGCCGACCGCTCCCGCGCGGCGGCGCTCTCCCATCCGGCCCGGCGCCCGTCCCGGACGGTACGGGCCAGCATGATCTCCTGCTCGGCCGGGTGCCGGCGCGGATCCCACCCGTTGCGGCGCGCCAGCACGTCGGCGAGCTGACGGGCGGTCAGGTCGCCCCGCCAGTGCGCCGTCATGGCGGCGTGGTGCAGCCAGCGCTCCCGGGCCGCGTACTCGGCAGGGGTGCGCGGCGTGCGCGGGGCGGGCAGCGCGGCGGCACCGGCGAAGCGGCGGGCGGCGGCGTCCGCCTCGTCGTACGCGGTCCAGGCCCGGTCCGCCTCGTCCTGCGCGGCCAGCCACCGCTCCCGGCGGCGACGGGCCGTCTGGGCGGCTCCGGCTGCGGCCACCGCCACCTCCTCGGCGTACCGGATCAGGTCGTCGTGGCGGGCGGCGTCGGCGTCGGCCGGTTCGGGGGCGGCCTCCGGCACGGGGTCGCGTTCGGGCCGGGCGACGAGGGCGGCGAGCAGGCCGAGCGCGAGCAGCAGGAGGAAGGACCAGATGGCGGCGGCCTCGGGCACGGAGGTGAGGAAGTGGTACAGAGCGGTCTGGGACATGGTCGGCACCTCACGGGAAGGACCTGGCGGGAGGACCCGCACGATCTCGCCGGGGCGGGCCGGTAAGGCCACCGGGGCGGGTGCGGGGATGACGTGCGAGTGGGTGCGGAAGACGGGCGCGGCCCGTGAGCGGGTCAGCGGGCGGGCGGGGCCCGCGGGCCGTCCGATGCGGCGGCCCGTCCGGCCGGGACCGGCTGCGG
>NZ_JBXUOV010000051.1:0-35358 GCF_057196585.1 Micromonospora sp. ATLC20 | reverse complement strand
GGCCCGAACGCGGCCAGGTAGCGCCGCACCAGCGCCCGCCCGGCCGGGTCGTCGCCGTCCGGGCCGGGCGGTTCGGCGTCGCGGCCCAGCCATCGGGCCAGAGCGACGGTACGGACGCCGGCCGTGGTCCGCCACAGTCCGCGCGGCGGCGCCTGCACGGCCGGCACCAGCGCGAGCACGATCTCGCCGAGCGCCCGCTGGTCGCTCTCCGGCCAGCGCGCGGCGAGCGCACCCACGATCTCGGCGGTGGTGCGGGGCTCGCCGTCGGCCAGGATCTCCCGGGCCGCCGCGGCGAGTTCGTCGAGGTCGACCCCGTCGAACTCGCCGCGGTAGACGCCCAGCACCCGCTGCCGCAGCATCGCGTCGTGCCGGGACCGCCAGGCCAGCACGTCGTCCGCGGCGAGCAGGTGCACGGTGCGGCGCATCAGGTGGGTACGCACCAGGCGGCGGCGCACCAACAGGTCCGACAGGACCGCCGGGTCGAAGGCCCGCAGCCGCGACCAGAGCCCGACGTACGGCTCCTGCGGCTCCTGGGCCTGCAACCCGCACAGGTGCGCCACCGCGTCGGCCACCGGCAGGTCGGCGCGGTCGAGCAGCAGTTGCCGGGCGAGCGTCGCCCGGTTGAGCGCACGCCGGTCGAGCACTGTCACGGCTTCGTTCTCCGGCCGGCTCAGGTGGTGGTCTGGCCGTCGATGCTCTCGCGCAGGATGTCCGCGTGCCCGGCGTGCTGCGTGGTCTCGGCGATGACGTGGATCAGCACCCGCCGGACGCTGCGGACCGAACCGGGCTCGTTCCACGGCGCGTCCGGGACCGGCCAAGTGGCCGACAGGTCCTCGACGCCGGCCACGATCTCCTCGGTACGGGCGGCGACGCGGGCGTACCGGTCGAGGATGGCCGGCAGCGTGTCCTCGGGCAGCATCTGGAAGTCCCGTCCCCGCTCGATCGCCCACTGCGGCAGCTCGCGGGCCTGCCCGGACATGAAGTCCTCCCAGGTGACGCCCTCGGGCATGGCGAAGGACATCGCCGAGGGGCCCTCGACCACGAACCGCAGCCACGCCTCCTCGGTGGACGCGACGTGCTTGATCAGGCCGCCCAGGCAGAGCGCGCTGACGGTCGGCTTCTGCCCGGCCTGCTCGTCGGTCAGGCCACGGACCGTGTTGATCAGCATGTTCCGGGCCTCGGCGAGCTCGGCCAGCAGGTCGGTCCGCTCGGCGTCCAGGGTGGTGGGGGTCGTGGTGGTGCCGGTCATCGTCATCGGTTCCTTCCGGTCCTGATCGGGTACGGGTCCACCCTCGCAGGCATAGCGGTCAGGAAGTGTCCTCTTCTCGCGGCAGAATGCGTGTCGTGCCGAAGACCTCCGCCCGACTGCTCGCCCTGCTGTCCCTGTTGCAGGCGCGACGCGACTGGCCCGGATCGCTGCTCGCCGAACGGCTGCGGGTCAGCCCGCGTACGGTGCGCCGCGACGTCGACCGGCTGCGGGAGCTGGGCTATCCGATCGAGAGCGCCAAGGGGCCGGACGGCGGCTACCGGCTGGGCGCCGGCTCGGCGCTGCCGCCGCTGCTCTTCGACGACGAGCAGGCGGTCGCCCTCACCGTGGCGTTGCAGACCGCCGCCGGTGGGGTGACCGGCATCGAGGAGGCGGCCGCGCGGGCGCTGACCACGGTGCGGCAGGTGATGCCGGCGCGGCTGCGGCACCGGGTGGACGCGCTGCGGGTGGTCGACGTGCAACGCGCCGGCACGCCGGCACAGCACCGGGTGGAACCGGCGCTGCTGATGACGTTGAGCGCCGCCGTGCACGCCCGCGAGGAGCTGCGCTTCGACTACGAGTCGGTGTCCACGACGCCGCCGGTCGCGGGCCGGCCGCCGCGCCGGGTGCAGCCGCACCACCTGGTCACCTGGGGCGGCCGCTGGTACCTCGTCGCCTGGGACCTCGACCGCGACGACTGGCGCACGTTCCGGGTCGACCGGATCAGCCCGCGTACGCCCACCGGCCCCCGGTTCACGCCCCGCGAGCTGCCCGGCGGGGACGTGGCCGCGTACGTCGCCGGCCGGTTCAAGGGCGCCACCGGGCCGGGCGACTGGCCCTGCCGCGGGGAGGTGATCCTCGACCTGCCCGCCCGGGTGGTGTCCGGGTGGACCCGCGACGGGATCGTGGAGGCGCTGGGCCCGGACCGCTGCCGGCTGGTGCTGGGCGCCTGGTCGTGGCCCGGGCTGGCCGCTGTGCTCGGCCGCTACGACGCCGACATCGAGGTGGTCGGGCCGCCGGAGCTGCGCGAGGCGTTCGCCCGCCTGGCCCGCCGTTACGCAGCCGCCGCCCAGGCCCCGGACGCGCCGCGCAGCGGTTGACCGCCTCCCACTGCCCCGGTCGTGCCGGGGGTGTCAGTCGGTGGGCAGGAGCGGGCGCATGAACGTGCGCTCGTACCGCAGGACGCAGCCCGACTCCTCGCGGATCCGGTCGGCGGCGACGAACTCCGGGTCCACTCCGAACCGGGCCCGGTACTGCTCGTACGCCGCCAGGCTCTCGAAGCTGAACAGCGCCTCGGCCCGGTCGCTGGCGCCCTCGGCGGGCAGGAAGTAGCCGTGGTGCACGCCGCCGTGCCGTGCCACCAGCCGCATCCAGGTACGGGCGAAACGCTCGAACGCCTCGAGCTGCGCGGGGTCGATCGTGTAGTGCACGACGCAGGTGATCACGCGGCCACGATAGCGGCGGCCGGTCAGGCGGCGGAGCGGTGGTCGCCGGGGTCGGTCGTGTCGGCCAGGCCCGCGTACCGCCCCCGGTGGTAGAGCAACGGCGAACCGACGTCGGCGTGCCGCAGCAGTTCCGGTTCGGCCAGCACGACGGCGTGGTCCCCGACGACGACCTGGTCCACCACCCGGCACAGCAGCCAGGCCAGTGTGTCGTCGAGGACCGGCACCCCTTCCGGGCCGGGCCGCCAGCGGGTCGGCTCGGCGAACCGGTCGATCCCGCTGGTGGCGAACGTCCGGGCCAGCTCGTGCTGGCCGTGCCCGAGCAGGTGCACCCCGACGTGCCGGGCCCGGGACACCACCGGCCAGCTCGACGACCCCCGGTCCAGGCAGAACGAGACGATCGGCGGTCGCAGCGACACCGCGGTGAACGAGGTGGCGGTGAACCCGGCCGCGGGCGGACCGGCGGCGGTGACCACTGTGACGGTGCTGGCCTGGTGCCGCAGCAGCGTCCGCAGCGCGTCGGCGTCGGCGTCGACCGGGGTGTCGGCGGGCTCGGTCACGGTGTTCCTCCAAGGTGTACGGGACGGGACCGGTCAGACCGTGAAACCGTGGAACAGCACCGACGCCAGCCCGAGGGCCAGCACCAGGTTGAACACGGTGGCGGCGGCGAACACGGTCACCGGCCGCCAGCCGGCCTCGCGCAGCGACGACACGCGGACCTCCAGGCCGATGCTGACGAAGGCCAGGATGAGGAACCAGACGCGCAGGTCGGTGACGATCGCCATGGTGGCCTTGCCGTCCGCGCCCGCGGCGTCGAGGTACCAGGTGGCGATCACCGAGGCGGCGACGAACCCGAGGACGAACTTCGGGAAGCGGCGCCACAGCTCGCCGAGCCCGGGGCGCGGGGCGTCCGGCCGCCGCTCCACCCGCAGCGCGAAGTACGCGGTGAGCGCCACCGCGACCACGCCCATCAGCGCGTTCTGGGTGACCTTGACGATGCTGGCGATCTGGAGCGCGTCCTCACCGGCGAGCGCGCCGGCGGCGGTCACGGCGGCGGTGGTGTCGATGTTGCCGCCGATCCAGGCGCCGGCGACCGCGTCGGAGAGGCCGAGCACGTCGGCCAGCCACGGCAGCAGGAAGATCGACGGCAGCGCGAACGCGATGACCAGGCTGGCCGTGTACGCGAGCTGTTCCCGGCGTGCCCGGACCGCGCCGGCGGCGGCGATCGCGGCGCTCACCCCGCAGATCGACACCGCCGAGGCGAGCAGCGCCCGCAGCTTCTCGTCCAGGCCGAACCGCCCGGCCAGCCACCAGGTGAACAGGAACACGCCGCTGATCAGCAGCAGCGCCTGGGCGATGGCGGGACCGGCGGCGCTCGCGATGACTGCCAGGTTGATCGAGGCGCCGAGCAGCACCAGGCCGGTCTTGATGAAGAACTCGGTACGGAACGCGGCGGAGATCCGGTCCCGCAGGCCGGTCACGGTGACGACGAGGTTGCCGAGCAGGCCGAGCAGGATCGCGTAGACCGGGTACTCGATCGCGGCGGCCACGTCCTCGACCGCGCTGCCCTCGGCCCAGACCGGCACGTTCTGTTCCAGGTAGCGGGTGAGCGCGGCGAGACCGAACACCACCAGCAGGCCCAGGACGGTCCACACCCAGAACGCGCCGGAACGCAGATCGGCCGAGGGCGTGGCGTCCGACGGTGTGCGGTCCGATCGGTCCACTGAGGTCGCGGCGGCGGGGGTGTCCGCGGTGGAGGCCGCGGACGACCCGGCGGCGGTGCTGTGGGTGGCGGATTCCGGGGCGCCGGCCATCACGGCACCAGCCCGGCGGGGATGGCGCCGGCCAGCACCAGGAGCAGCAGCGCGAGGCCGAGGACGGTGGCTGCCCAGTCCTCGTTGAGGGCGAGCCGGGAGTGGCCAGCGGTGGGCGGTTCGGGTGGCGTGGGCGCGTTGCTCATGCGGGCTCCTACGGGTACGCGCGGGCGACGGAGGGCAGCCGGAGGCGAGGGGTGACGGGGGATCGTCGACCCCAACGAGAGTTTCCTACTTAACTAGTAGGATTACAAGGTCTTCCCGGGCCCCGGCTCGCCACCGGCGCGCTCGGCCACCACCACCGAGATGCCGTCGAGCACCCGCTGGAGGCCGAACTCGAAGGCGTGGTCCGGCCCGTACGCCGCGCCGTGCGCCATGCCCGCGGCGGTGCCGACCCGCGCGGCGAGCGGGAAGCTGCCTGCGGTCATGAACTTCTCCAGCCAGGGCCCGTGCGTCCGCCACCACTGGTCGTCGGTCATCCCGGTCTCGCGTTCCAGCTCGGCCACGTCCAGCGCGACCCGGGCCGCGTTCTTGGCGTGCCCCAGCACGAGCGTGAGCACCGCGTCCATCTCCACGTCGTCGAGCCCGATGTCCGCCACGGCGTGCAGCTCGTAGTCGTACTTGGCGAGCACGTTCGGGCCGAGCACCGGCCGGGTCGTCTCGGCGCGCAGCAGCCACGGGTGGGCCCGGTAGAGAGCGAGGTTGTCCCGCGCGATGCGTTCCAGCCGGCCCCGCCAGCCACCCGGCACGTCGGCCGGGCGCGGCAGGTCACCGAGGACGGCGTCCACCATGACGTCGAGCAGTTCCGCCTTACCCGGCACGTACGTGTAGACGGACATGGTGCCCACGCCGAGCGCCTCGCTGACCCGGCGCATGGTGAGCGCGTCGATGCCCTCGGCGTCGGCGATCTCGATCGCGGTGCGCACGATCCGGTCGACGCTGAGACCGGGACCGGCGCCACGGCTGGCCGGTTCCCGGGTGCGCCAGAGAAGGGCCAGGCTGCGGGCGGGATCGGCCTTGCGCCGGCGCTCCTTCGACATGGTGCCGTCATCCTACCGGCCGGGCCGGTCACCAGCCGTCGGCGGGACGCCGGAAAAGGGCAGCCCGAGAATTGTTCGCGCAAAAAAGAATGGCGGGTTCTCCCGCCACTACCAACATATAGCGCACCCCCGGTCTTGCCGCAAGACCGGGGTCGGGGCGCACAATTGCCGGCCGTAACCCATTGCCGTGCCATTCGAAAAGCCGCGAAGAGCGGAGGCTCGGCCGTGCCCGTGATCGGAGACGAGTTGAACCTGCCTGCCACGAGCGTTTTCGATCTACCCGAGCGACTGTCGGCGAAGGCCGACCCCGAGCTGATCGCCGCCGACGAGCGGCACTTCGCCGCCATCGCGGACAGCCTGCGCCGCTCGATCGCCGACCTGACCGACCGGCTCGACGCGACGCGCCGGGCCGCGGGCGGCCGGGGCCGGCAGGCGGTCGACCGGGACCAGGAGGTCCGGCGGCTGAGCGCGCGCCTGCGTACGCTGCGCCGTTACGGCCTGGACCTGTGCCTGGGCCGGATGGTCGGCGCGGACGGCGGCGAACCGGTGTACGTGGGCCGGCTCGGCCTGACCGACGGCGCGGGTGGCCGGTTGCTGCTGGACTGGCGCTCCCCCGCCGCCGAGCCGTTCTTCGGCGCGACGCACGCCGACCCGATGGGCCTGGTCAGCCGCCGCCGGTACCGGTGGACCGCGGGCCGGATCACCGACTACTGGGACGAGGTGTTCACCGCCGACGGGCTGGCCGGGCACGCCGCGCTGGACGACCAGTCGGCGTTCATCGCCAGCCTGGGCGCGACCCGGTCGGCGCGGATGCGCGACGTGCTCGGCACCATCCAGGCCGATCAGGACGCGATCATCCGGGCCGGTTCCCGGGGCGCGCTGGTGGTGGACGGCGGTCCCGGCACCGGCAAGACGGTGGTGGCGCTGCACCGCACCGCGTACCTGCTGCACGCCGATCCACGGCTGGGCGAGCGCCGGGGCGGGGTGCTGGTGGTCGGGCCGCACCAGCCGTACCTGAACTACGTCTCCGACGTGCTGCCCAGCCTGGGTGAGGAGGACGTGCAGATCTGCACGCTCGCCGACCTGGTGCCGGAGGGCGCGGCGGCGGCGCCGGAGACCGACCCGGAGGTGGCGCGGCTGAAGGCGTCCGGGGAACTGGTGCGCGCTGTCGACGCCGCGGTCCGCTTCTACGAGGAGCCGCCCACGGCCGGAATGACTGTCGGGGTCGGGGACGCCGAGCTGCGGCTGACCGCCGACGACTGGGCGACGGCGTTCGAGGCGGCCGGGCCGGGTGTCCCGCACAACGAGGCCCGCGACGAGGTGTGGGAGGAACTGCTCACGATCCTGCTGGAGAAGTACCGCGGCGACGAGCCGGAGGAGGCGGTCCGCCGAGCGCTGGGGCGCGACCGGGAACTGGTCACCGCGTTCGGCCGGGCGTGGCCGCTGCTCGACCCGCTCGACGTGGTGGCCGACCTGTGGTCGGTGCCGGCCTACCTGCGCCGGTGCGCCCCGTGGCTGAGCGTCGAGGAGATCCGTACGCTGCGGCGGGCCGACCCTCGAGCCTGGACGGTGGCGGACCTGCCGTGGCTGGACGCGGCCCGGCGGCGGGTCGGCGACCCGGAGGCGTCGCTGCGGCGGCGCCGCGACGAGGGGGTGCTGGCCGCGCAGCGCGCCGAGATGGACACGGTGGTCGACGCGCTGATCGCGTCGCACGCCTACGACGACGGCGAGGGTCTGATGACCATGCTGTACGGCGAGGACATGCGCACCAGCCTGGTCGACTCCAGCGTGTTGAGCGCGGTCGATCCGGACCTGCTGGCCGGGCCGTTCGCGCACGTCGTGGTGGACGAGGCGCAGGAGCTGACCGATGCGCAGTGGCAGATGCTGCTGGCGCGCTGCCCGTCGCGCAGCTTCACCGTGGTCGGTGACCGGGCGCAGGCGCGGCACGGGTTCACCGAGTCGTGGCCGCAGCGGCTGGCGCGGGCCGGGTTCGACCGCGTCGAGGTGGCGACGCTGTCAGTCAACTACCGCACTCCGGCCCAGGTGATGGCGGCGGCCGAACCGGTGATCCGGGCCGTGCTGCCGGATGCCAACGTGCCCACGTCCATCCGCGACGGCGCTCCGGTGCGATACGGCGCCCGCGCCGAGCTGCGCGCGGTGGTGGACGGCTGGCTGGCCGCACACCGCGAGGGCGTCGCGTGCGTCATCGGCGATCCGGCGTTCCCGGCCTCGGAGCGGGTCCGGTCGCTGAGCCCGGTGCTGGCCAAGGGGCTGGAGTTCGACCTGGTGGTGCTGGTCGACCCGGAGGCGTTCGGCGACGGGGTCGCCGGGGCGGTGGACCGGTACGTCGCAATGACCCGGGCCACCGGCGAACTGGTCGTGCTGACCGGGCCGTGACCGTGCCCCGGGGGCGGCGCACGCACCGCCCCCGGGGTCCGGCTCAGCGGCTCAGCGCCCGGTACCGGCGCAGCGACAGCGGCAGGAACACCGCGACCAGCACCAGCGGCCAGAGCACCGCCAGCAGCGGGTGATGCGCGGCCACCCACGAGTCGCCGCCCCACCCGGGGTTGCCGAACAGCTCACGGGTGGCCCCGACGGTCGCGGACAGCGGATTCCACTCGGCGACCGCGCCCAGCCACGCGGGCATGGTGGACGGCGCCACGAACGCGCTGGACAGGAAGCCCAGCGGGAACTCCAGCGTCTGCACGGCCGTCACCGCGCTCTGCCCCTTCACGGTCAGGCCGAGGAAGACGCCAACCCAGACCAGCGCGAACCGCAGCAGCAGGATCAGCCCGAGCGCGGCGAGCGTGTCGCCGACGTCGCCGCGCGCCCGCCACCCGATCGCCAGGCCGACGAGCAGCATGACGGCGAGCGTCACCACCGCGAACATCAGGTCGGCCACAGCGCGGCCGAGCAGCGGGGCCAGCCGGGACACCGGCATCGATCGCAGCCGGTCGGTGACGCCGCGCTCCAGGTCCGCCGAGACCGCCATGGTGGTCATGCTGATGCCGAAGACCATCGTCATGGCGAACATGCCGGGCATCAGGAACTCGCGGTAGCTGCCACCGCCTGGTACCTGGAGCGCGCCGCCGAACAGGTACGCGAACATCAGCACCATCAGGATGTCGAAGCCCAGCGAGCCGACCAGCGGGCCGGGCTCACGCCGCCAGTGCGCCAGCGCACGACCGGTCAGCGTCAGGCCGTCACCGGCCAGCGACGCGCGCCGGGCCGGGGTCACCGTCGCGGTCACGCGGTCACCTCCACGCCGGTCCGGTCGGCGGACGGCCCGCCGGTGAGCTGGAGGAACACCTCGTCCAGTGTGGGTCGCCGCAGCGCCACGTCGGCCACGTCCACGCCGTCGGCGTCGAGCGCGCGCAGCACCTCGGTCAGCGCGCCGGCCCGGTCGCCGACCTGGGCGCTGACCGCCCGGCGGTCCCTGTCGACTGCCGGTTCGGCGCGGGCGACGGCGCGCAGCCGTCCGGCGGCGGTGGCCAGGTCGGCGGCGTCGCGGACGACCAGCTCGATCCGGTCGCCGCCGAGGCGTGACTTGAGCGCGTCGGGGGTGCCCTCGGCGATCACCCGCCCGGCGTCGAGCACGCAGACGCGGTCGGCGAGCTGGTCGGCCTCGTCCAGGTACTGCGTGGTGAGCAGCACCGTGGTGCCGGCGCGCACCAGATCCCGTACCGCCTCCCACACCTCGTTGCGCCCGCGCGGGTCCAGCGCCGTGGTCGGCTCGTCGAGGAACAGCACCGACGGCGCGAGGATCATCCCGGCGGCCAGGTCGAGGCGGCGGCGCATGCCACCGGAGTACGTGCGTACCGGCCGCCCGCCGGCGTCGGCGAGCCCGAACCGGTCGAGCAGTTCGCCGGCCCGCCGTCGCGCCCCGGCCCGGTCCAGGTGGAACAGACGGCCGAAGATCACCAGGTTCTCCCGCCCGCTGAGCGCCTCGTCCACCGCCGGGTGCTGCCCGACCAGGCCGATGCGGTGGCGCACCCGGTCGGCCTGCCCGGCCACGTCGTAGCCGGCGACCTCTGCTCGCCCGGCGTCGAAGCGCAGCAGCGTCGCGAGAATGCGGACGGCTGTGGTCTTGCCGGCGCCGTTCGGGCCGAGCAGCCCGCACACGGTGCCCGGTGGCACCCGCAGGTCGAATCCATCGAGCGCGGCCGTGTCCCCGTATCGCTTACGCAGGCCCTCCGCGAGGATCGCGTGTTCCACGTCTGTTCCCCCTCCGTCGACGAGGGCACTAACGTACAACGTACGGTATGGCGTCCGCCAATGATTCAGTCGACCAGCCGGTGCTCCCACGCCCAGACCGCGATCTCGGTACGGTTCCGCAGGCCGAGCTTCGTCTGCACCGTCGAGACGTGGCTCTTCACGGTGCTCAGCGAGATGAACAGCTCCGCGCCGATCTCCAGGTTGGTCCGGCCCCGGGCGATCTCGCGTACCACCTCGATCTCCCGCTCGGACAGCGCCGGGCGGCGCTCGTCCCCGGGTGGCGCGGGCGGCGTCAGGTGCCGCAGCAGCCGGACCGTCACCGACGGGGACACGAGCGCGTCACCCTGATACGCCGCCCGCACGGCCTCCACCAGCAGCGCCGGACCGGCGTCCTTGAGCAGGAACCCGGCCGCTCCCCCGCGCAGCGCACCGTAGACGTACTCGTCCAGGTCGAACGTGGTGACCACGACGACCCGCAGCGGGTCGGCCACCTCGGGCCCGGCGAGCGCCCGCGTCACCTGGAGCCCGTCGAGGCGCGGCATCCGGATGTCCACCAGGCAGACATCGGGTCGCAGGCGGCGGGCCTGGGCGACCGCGTCGACACCGTCGGACGCCTCGGCCACCACTGTGATGTCGGGCTGGTCCTCCAGGATCAGCCGCAGCCCGCCGCGAACCATCGCCTGGTCGTCGGCGAGCAGCACCCGGATCGTCATCACGCCCTCCCGTTCGGCACTACCGCCCGCACCGACCACCCGGCGCCATCCGGGCGGGGACCGGCGGTCAGCGTGCCGCCGAGGGCCTCGACGCGCTCGCGCAGGCCGATCAGGCCGTATCCGCCCCGGGACTCGGCGGGCGTGGAGGACGCGTCGTCGGTCACCTCGACCACCACCGCGTCCGGCTCCTGCGCCACGTCGACGGTGACCTGGCCGGTGTGCGGCGCGTGGCGGGCCACGTTCGTCAGCGCCTCCCGGACGATCCGGTGCACGGTGCTGGTGACCTCCGGCGGCCAGGCCGTCTCCGCCGGCAGCCGCAGCCGCACCGGCGGGCCCTGCCGGCGGAACCGCTCGACGAGTCCCTCGATCTGCTCGGTACCGGCCGAGGCCGGCGGCGCGTCAGCGGTGTCCCGCAGCAGCCCGACCAGGCGGCGCATGGCCCGCATCGCCTCGCCGCCGGCCGCCTCGATGCCAGCCAGCGACTCCGTGGCACGCGCCGGATCCCGCCGCCCGACCAGGTGGGCGGCCTGCGCCTGCACCACGATGCCGGTGACGTGGTGGGCCACCACGTCGTGCAGCTCCCGGGCCAGTTCCAGCCGCTCGTCGCGGCGTACCCGCTCGGCTGTGACCTTCGCCCGCTCGTCGAGCAGCCGCAGCGTGAGCCCGGCGGCGACCCCGCCGAGCCAGCACAGCCCGTTGAACGCGACCACCCCCGACCCGCCCGCCCCCGGCCGGGCGGCCAGCCACGCCCCGGCCGCCACCACGAGACCACCGGCGCCGATCAGGCCGGCGGGCAGCGGCGGCAGCGCGCGTACCGCCGATCCGACCAGGACGGCCGACGCGAGCGCCAGCGCCGGCCCCGGCTCGGTGGGCAGGTCGAACAGCCGGGCCGCGACGACTGCCGACCCGGCGACGACGAGTCCGGCGGTGGCGGTGACGACGCGCTGCCTGTCGCGTACCAGAGCCAGCACGCCAGCCACGACGGCGGCCGTGCCGCCGGGAAGCCAGTACGGCAGCCCCCAGCTCGCGGCGATCGCCACCGCCTGGACGCCGATCGCGGCGAGCAGCACCACGGCGAGCCCCGCCGTCGCCGCCACCCGGGTGATCCGTTCACCAGCCATGCCCAGCACGTTAGGAGATCGCGGGCCGCCGCGAACCGGCCGAAAGTAGGGGCCGTCCGAGTGCCGGACCCTGCTCCGGACCGATGCCCGCCGGGCCGGGCGTGCCCAGGATGAGTCGCATGCATCCACCACTCGCCCTGCACGCCGTGCGGCTGACCAAACGGTACGGCCGCCGCACCGCGCTTGCCGACTGCGACCTGAGCGTTCCGCGCGGGCACGTGGTCGGCCTGGTCGGCCCCAACGGCGCCGGCAAGTCCACGCTGCTGCAACTGGCCTGCGGGCTGATCGCGCCCACCTCGGGTTCGCTGACGGTGCTCGGCTCACCGCCGGCCGCCGACGCCGCGCACCTGGCCCGGGTCGGCTTCGTCGCCCAGGACACGCCGGTCTACGCCTCCCTGACCGTCGCCGAGCACCTGCGGATGGGCGCCTGGCTGAACCCGTCCTGGGACGCGGCGCTGGCCCGGCGGCGCGTCGACGAGGTCGGCCTGGATCCGGCGCAGAAGGCGGGCCGGCTCTCCGGCGGCCAGCGCGCGCAACTGGCCCTCGCACTGGCTGCCGCGAAGCGTCCCGAGCTGCTGATCCTCGACGAGCCGGCCGCCGCACTGGACCCGCTGGCGCGGCGCGAGTTCATGCACGGGCTGGCCGGTTTCGTGCGGGAACTCGGCGCGGGCGCGGTGCTCTCCTCGCACCTGCTCGGCGACGTGGCGCAGGTCTGCGACCACCTGGTCGTGCTCTGTGCCGCCCGGGTGCAGGTGGCCGGTCCGGTCCCGGACCTGCTCGCCACACACCACCGGACCGCCGCCGCGTCCGCCGGGGCCGAGGTGGTCTGGGCCGAGCCCGGCCGCGTCGTGGTCCGGGGCCCGGCGGTACGCGACGGCGCGCCGGTCACGCTGGAGGAACTGGTCCTGGCGTACCTGTCCCGGGCCGCCGCCCGCCCGGCGGTGACCCGATGATCCGGATGACGCTGCGGCAGTTCCGCCTCCCGGCGCTCGTCGGCGCCGTCCTGCTGGTGCTGGCCGGCGCCTACCTGCTGCGCCTCGGCGCGGACATCCGCGCCGAGCCCGACCCGGCCCGGCTGCCCGGCCGGTACGCGCAGACGATGCTGTTCCTGGCCGGCGGGTTCGCGCTGCTGCCCGCGCTGATCGGCGCGTTCTGGGGCGCGCCGCTGGTGGCCCGGGAACTGGAGCAGGGCACGCACCGGCTGGTGTGGAACCAGAGCGTGCCACGCCGCCGCTGGTTGGCGATCAAGCTCACCGTGCTGTCGGCCGCCGCCGCGCTCGTCGCCGGTGTGCTCGGCGCGCTGCTGACCTGGGCGGCCTCGCCCGTCGACCGGGTTGCAGGTGACCGGTTCAGCACCGTGCTGTTCGGCGCGCGCGGCATCGCGCCGGTCGGGTACGCCGTGTTCGGCCTCGTCCTCGGCGTGGTCGCCGGGCTGCTGCTCCGCCGCACCCTGCCGGCGATGGCAGTGGTGTTCCTGGCCGTGGTCGTGGTGCAGTTCGCGGTGCCGAACCTGCTGCGCCCGCACTACCTGCCGCCGGAGCGGGTCACCGTGCCGATGACCGCCGACACCGTCAACCGGGCCCGCAACCTGGGCAGCATCACCGGCTCGCCTGTGGTCGGCGGGCTGGACGTGCCTGGTGCGTGGGTCACCGACATCAGCCCGCTGCGGACCGCCGACGGGCGGCAGCTCTCCGACGAGGCGTTCGGCACCTGTTTCCGTGACCCGCCGCGTACCGGCGCCACCGGCACGTTCGGCGACACCGCGGTCTGTCTCGGCAAGCTCGACCTGCACGTGGACCTGGCGTACCAGCCGAACCGCCGGTTCTGGGCGTTCCAGTGGATCGAGCTGGCGCTCCACCTCGGCGCGGCGGGTCTGCTGGCGGCGCTCGGCCTGTGGCACGTCCGGAGACGGGCCGGCTGAGCGGACGGGGGCGGACGGTCCGGGCGCCACGCGCGCCCGGACCGCCGTACCTACCGCTTGAGCAGCGCCCGCAGCGCCTCGGCGATCTCGCCCGGCGCCTCCTCGGCCATGAAGTGCCCGGCAGTGGTGGTGCGGTGCTCCAGGTCCGGGGCCCACGCCCGCCACACCGCCGCCGCGTCGTAGCCGAGCGCGGCGCCCCAGTCCTGCTGGATGACGGTGGTAGGCATGGTCAGCCGCCGCCCGGCGTCCCGGTCCGCCCGGTCGTGCGTCACGTCGATCCCGGCCGACGCCCGGTAGTCCGCGACGATCGAGTCGACCGCCTCCCGGGAGGCCCGCAGGTACTCGGCGCGCACCTGCGCCGGCATGGCCGCCGGGTCACCGGCCCAGGCGTCGAGGAAGTGCCCGAAGAACGCGTCGGCGCTGCCCGCGATCATCGTCTCGGGCAGGCCGGGCGGCTGGGCCATCAGGTACAGGTGGAACGCCACCGAGGCGTTCACGCCGTGCAGCACGTCCCACATGTCGAGGGTGGGCAGCACATCAAGCGACGCCAGGTGGGTGACCGCGTCCGGGTGGTCCAGGCCGGCCCGGACCGCGACCAGGGCACCCCGGTCGTGCCCGGCCAGCGCGAACCGCTCGTGCCCGAGCGCGCGGGCCAGCGCCACCACGTCGGCGGCCATCGTCCGCTTGCTGTACGTGTCCTCGGTGTCAGCGGCCGGTCTGTCGCTGGCGCCGTAACCGCGCAGGTCGGGGCAGATCACCGTGTGCTCGCCGGCCAGGTCGGCGGCGACGTGCCGCCACATCAGGTGAGTCTGCGGGAAGCCGTGCAGCAGCACGACCGGGCTGCCGGAGCCGCCCACCGCCACGTTCAGCGTCACACCCTCGGCGACCGGAACGCGCTGGTAGTCGAATCCCGCGATGGTGGTGCTCATCATGATCCCTCTTTCGTCTCGTCGTACCTGACCAGCGTGGCGGCGCCGGATGAGCAACCGATGAGCGCGATACGGTGACCCCTGGCGAGGAGGGTCGGTGCCTGTCGGTTTCGGTGTGCTGGGTCCGGTGACGGCCTGGGACGACGCGGGTGTGCCGGTCGACCTCAAGGGGCCCCGGCACCGGGCCGTGCTGGCGCGGCTGGTCGCCGCCCGGGGCCGGACCGTGCCGGTCGGGCAGATCGTCGACGACCTGTGGAACGACCCGCCGGCCGGTGCGGTGGGCGCGGTCCGCACGTTCGTCTCGGCGCTGCGCCGCCGCCTGGAACCGCACCGTCCGCCCCGCGAGCCGGCCCGGCTGCTGGTCACCGACGGACCGGGGTACGCGCTGCGCGCCGACCCGGACACCGTCGACGCCTGGCGGTTCGAGGACACCGTGACCGCTGTCGCCGACGCGCTGCCCCGTGCGTCGCTGGACCGGCTCGACGAGGCGCTGGGCTGGTGGCGCGGGCCCGCGTACGCCGACTTCGACCAGCCGTGGGCGAACGCCGAACGGTCCCGGCTCGACCAGATCCGGCTGACCGCAGTGGAGCGGCGGGCCGAGGCGCTGCTGGCGCTGGACCGGGCCGCCGACGCCGTACCCGATCTCGACGCCCACGTCGCCGCGCACCCGTGGCGGGAGGACGGGTGGGCGCTGCTGGCGTCGGCGCTCTACCGGGCCGGACGGCAGGCCGACGCGCTCGCCGTGCTGCGCCACGCCCGGGAACTGCTACGCGACCAGCTCGGCCTGGACCCCGGACCGCGGCTGCGGCGGCTGGAGACCGACCTGCTGCGCCAGGCCGAACCCGAGCCGACCGGTCCGGCGCGGGTCTGGGCGGAGACCGCAGCGGCGTACGAGCGCAGCGTGGTGCCCGGCGCGCGGGCCCGGCTGGAGTCCACCGTCGGGCTGCTGCGCAGCCTCGCGGTGACCGGGCCGGGCGGGCTGGAAGCCGCCCGGGACCAGCGCGAGGCGGCCATCACGGCGGCCGAGCAACTGGGCGACCCGGAGTTCACCGCGCGGGTGATCGGCGGATACGACGTACCCGCGATCTGGACCCGCTCGGACGACCCCGCGCAGGCAGCCCGGGTCGTCGCGGCGGCGCAGCGGGCCCTGGCCGGGCTGGGTCCGGACGCGCCGGAGGCGACCCGGGCCCGGCTGCTGGCCACCGTCGCGATCGAGTCCCGCGGTACGGCGTCGCCGCGACCCGCCGAGGCGGCGCGGGACGCGGAGGCGATCGCCCGGCGGGTGGCCGACCCGGCACTGCTGGCCCAGGCCCTTAACGGCGTGTACATGCAGACGTTCCACCGGACCGGGCTGGCCGCCGAGCGGGACGCGATCGGGGTGGAACTGGTAGCGCTCGCCGCCCGGCACGGCCTGGCCACAGTGGAGATCCTCGGGCACCTGATCCGGGTGCAGGCGCGGAGCGCTCTCGCCGACTTCACCAGCGCCGACGCGCACGCCGAGGCGGCGGACCGGCTCGCCGCCCGGCACGAGAGCCCGCTCGTCGGCGTGTTCACCGGCGGCTACCGGGCCATGCGGACCGCCGCCACCGGCGCCGCGTGCCCGGAGGCGGAGGCCGCGTACCGGTCGTGGGCGACCCGGCTGGCCGGCTGCGGGATGCCCGGCGTGGAACGCGGGCTGGCGTCGCTGGCGCTGCTCTGCCTGCGGGCGTGGCACGACCTGCCGGCCGTCTTCCCCGCCGACACCGACTGGGGGCCGTACGCGCCCTGGGCCCGCCCGCTGCTCCTGCTCGCCGACGGGCGGCGCGACAAGGCCGCAAGGGCGTTGCGCCGCACCCCGGCGCCGCCGCGTGACCTGCTCATGGAGGCGCTGTGGTGCCTGACCGGCCGGGCCGCCGTGGCGCTGGACGACCGGGACGCGATGCTGCGGGCCCGGGCCGCGCTCGCCCCGGCGGCGGGTGAGCTGGCCGGGGCGGGCAGTGGCCTGCTCACCGTCGGGCCCGTGGCCCTGCACCTGGACCGTCTCGACACCGCACTCGCGATGACCGGCGGTCGGGACCGTTCATGAGGGCGGCTCGGATGGCCCGCGCCCTCGGCTAGGGTGCGGCGATGGACGACCTGAGGCACCTGTTCCGGCGCGCCGCCGACCACGCGGCCGACTACCGGCTGTCCCTGCCGGACCGGCCGGTCGGCGTACCCGTGGACCAGGCCGCGCTGAACGAGGCGTTCGCCGGCCCGCTGCCTGATGCGCCCACCCCGCCCGAGCAGGTCCTCGCGGAGCTGGTGGCCGCCGCCGAACCGGGACTCGTCGCCACCGCCGGGCCGCGCTACTTCGGCTTCGTCATCGGCGGCGCCTCGCCCGCCGCCACCGCCGCAGACATGCTGGCCGCCGGGTGGGACCAGAACGCGTTCAACGCCGTCACCTCGCCCGCCGCGGTGGCCGCCGAGTCGGCCGCCGGTACCTGGCTCAAGGAACTGCTCGGCATCCCGGCGACCGCGTCGGCCGGGTTCGTCACCGGCGGGCAGGCCGCGAACACCGCCGGGCTCGCCGCCGCCCGCCACCAGGTCCTCGCCGACGCCGGCTGGGACGTGGAACGACGCGGCCTGTCCGGCGCACCGGCGGTGCGCGTGTTCGCCGGCGCCGAACGGCACGCCACCGTCGACAGGTCGCTGCGGCTGCTCGGCCTCGGCACCGACGCGCTGCGCCCGGTGCCCACCGGCCCGCAGGGCGCCATCGACCCGCACGCGCTGGCGGCGGCGCTGCGCGACGCCGGTCCCGGACCGACCATCGTCTGCCTGCAGGCGGGCAACGTGAACACCGGCGCGTGCGACGACCTGCGCCGCGCCTGCGACCTGGTCCACCGGTACGGCGGCTGGGCGCACGTGGACGGCGCGTTCGGGCTGTGGGCGGCCGTCAGCCCGTCGACCCGGCACCTGGTGGACGGGCTGGAGGCGGCCGACTCGTGGGCCTGCGACGGCCACAAGTGGCTGAACCTGCCGTACGACACCGCGTTCGCGTTCTGCGCCCGGCCCGACGCGCACGCGGCGGCCATGTCGCTCGCGGCCGCGTACCTCGTGGGTTCCGGCGGTGTGCCCGTAGGCGCGGAGCTGACCGCGGAGTCCTCGCGCCGCGCCCGTGGTTTCGCGGTCTGGGCGGGCCTGCGGGAGCTGGGCCGCGACGGCGTCGCCGCGCTGGTCGAGCGGTGTTGCGCGCTGGCCCGGCGGTTCGCCGACGGGCTGAGCGCGGCCGGGTTCGAGGTGGTGAACGACGTCGTGCTCAACCAGGTGCTGGTCGGGTTCGGCGACGACGCGCGCACCGACCGGGTGGTGGCCGCGGTGCAGGCCGACGGGACGTCCTGGGCCGGTGGGACGACGTGGCGGGGGCGGCGGCTGATGCGGATCTCGGTGTCGAACGCGACCACCACTGAGGCCGACGTGGACCGGTCCGTGGCGGCGATCGCCCGGCTGGCCCGCTGAGCGGCGTCAGCCGGGCAGACGCAGCAGGTGCCGCCCGGGGAACGGGCCGCCGTGCTCCCGCTCCCAAGTGGCGAGGTGGCGCTTCTTCTCCTCCGGCGAGGGGGCGAGGAAGTCGAAGTAGGCGAGGATCACCGTGCGGGCCTCGTCGACCGTGTACGACGCTCCCGACGGCACCGGGCCGAGGCTGTCCACGCTGACGCCGGTCGGCGTGCAGCGCACCACTGCGGAGTTGCCCTCGTACTCCTCGTAGTCCGAGCGCCCGGACATCACGTCGTCGATGCACTGCAGCAGCTCAAGGCAGTCCGGGGCGTACGTCTGGATGTCGCTGACGAGCTGGGAGGCGAACGAGCGGAAACGCGCGTCACCGCTGGTCATGGTGGGCGCGCCGTTCTGATTGCGCCCGAACTGGATGTCACCCACAGCTAGCGTCCCCCCACCGGCCAAGCCGAGTACCACGTCGTGCCACCGGGATTGTAGAAGCCCTCGACGAGCAGCCCGTTCGCCCTCCCCTGCCATTTGTTGGGGTCGTCCGGGTGCGGGCCGCCGGACCGGAACGCGCCCTCGATCGTCTCGTCGACCCGCTGCGGCGTCCAGTTGTCCGGGAAGAAGGTGCTCGAACCGCGCTTCTGGCGCCAGACCCCGCCGTCGTCCTGCACGTCGACGCGGGCGCGGTACGTGCCGTCGGCGTGCCGTTCGAGGATCATCTCGCGGCCGTCCGCGTCGACGCGGACCCGGGCACCCGGCGGGTTCTCCCCCATGAACCGGTGGTGGAAGCCGGTGCCCCGGGGCGGATTGGCGTTGGTGTTCACGTGACCGCGGAAGATGTGCGCGTAGCGGCGGTGCCGCATCCGGGCCCGGAGCCACTTCTCCACCGGCGTGAAGAGACCGGCCTTTCCCCGCTTACCCACCGAGCACCGCTTCGGTGGCCAGGTTGAGCAACTGGTCGATGAGGACACCGGTGATGAGCTTGAAGATCGGGATCTCCAGCAGGGAGGCGCCGAAGGTGACCACCGCCGTGGCGACCGCCTGCGCGATCTGAATCGCCAAAAGCGTCAGCTGCACGATCACGTTGATCTTCAAGGCGAGGACGATCCCGGCGCACACCATGAGCCCGGTTCCGATGAGCGCCGCCGCGGAGGCCCCGTCGTCCAGGTTGGTCTTCGCCGAGTCGGCGGCCTGCCAGCTCGTCTGGAAACGTTCGATGGCGTCGTCGCGATTCTGGGTCCACATCTGCTGCGCCGATCGGTCGGCGTCGGCCACCGGCGTCCGGAGCCGGTCCGGGAAGGCAAGCCACGCCTGGCCCATCTCCAGCAGCTTCGTCTCGTCGGCCTCGGGCCAGGTGTAGCCGAGCATGCCGAGCAGGGACACCAGTTCTCCAGGCAGTGTCATTCCCATGTCAGCCGAGCACCTCACGGAAGCGGCCGAGACTCTCGGTGATCATGCGTTCGGTCTCCTGGTAGTTGAGGCCCATCACCCGGCTCAGCTTGCCGATGTCCTCGATCTCGACGAGGTTCGCGTCGTAGCTCTCCAGCGCCAGGTCGCGAATCGTCTCGTACACCATCCCGATGAGCGAGCCGAGGTCGTCGTTGCCCCACGGGGTGCCGAAGGCCGCCAGCTCGGCGTCGAACGCGGACAGCGCGGCGCGCAGACGCTGCGCGGAGGCGACGATGTCGTCACCCGCCCCGATGATCGATTCGGGATCGATCTCGATCTCGCGGGCCATCAGCGCTCCTCTCCGTCGGTCATCGTCCCGGGTCCCGGATGGTCTGCATCACGCCGGTCAGCGCTCCGGTGAGCGCGGACATCTGGCGGACGCTCGCTTCCTGAAGGTCGCGCAGCCGCGCGTCGAGCGCGGCCGAGCCGAGCCCCTGCGGCGCCGCCGCCGGGGGGATCTGCTCCAGCGCGCGGTTGACCGCGACCACCACCGACTCGCCGAGCTCCGCCGAGGACAGCCGGCGGGGCGGGCGGGTGACCTCCAGCCGGGTCAGCCGGGCCGAGCCGTCGACCTCCGCGCGTACGGTCCCGGCGTCATCGGACCCGCTCCACCGCTCGTCCCCGCCGTCCTCGGGCGGCGTTCCGCCGGTCGCGGCGCCCAGCACGTCCATGACCTGGTGCAGGAGATCCGCCGGGCCGTTCGCCGGGACGTCCCCGCCGAGCCCGGTCGCCGGACCGGCCGTGGCGACGGCGTCGGCGATCGCGCCGTGGAGCCGGCGCATCGCCGCCTCGCTCTCGGCGAGGACGGCCCCGAGGCTTCCGGTCAGCGCGGACAGGTCGGCCACCGGTTCGCTGCTCGCCAGGCTGCGCCGGGACGCGGTCAGCGCGTCGTTCACCGCCTGCTCGACCAGGCGGCCCAGCTCGTCCTCGGACAACCGCATCAACGGCGCGGCCAGCTCGACGGAGCGCAACCGCCCGTCCTCCGCCGTCACCTCGACCTGGCCGTCGGCGGCCCGGCCATGCGCCTCGGCGGTCACCCCGCCGGCGGTGTGGCCGTCGGCGGTCCCGCTGCCAGCGGGATGCGCGCCGGCGCGCAGGGCCGCCAGCTCCTCGCGGTAGCCGGAGACGCGCAGCGCGTAGTCGTCGGCCGCGGCGTCCTGTGTCATCCCGTTGCCTCCCCGTCACGGTCAACCAGACCCTAGCAACGCCCGGCACGCCCGGATGTCCCTCCACAGGGGAGCACGCTCATCACCGTGCCGTCACGGGGCCCACACGAAGCGCTACCGGTTGCTACCGTGTCGGGCACCGTTGTCCTCTGGGGAGGGTCGTCATGTGGGCGGACGAGGCCGCGATGGACGCGGCGGCACGACGGCTCGACGAGTGGGAGTCGTCGCTGACCGACCGGGCGGCACGCGCCCGTGACCTGTCCGCCCGCACACAGGCGCTGATCGGCACCGCCCGCAGCACCGACGGGCTGGTCGAGGTCACCGTCGACGCGTCCGGGCTGCTCACCGGCCTGCGACTCGACGAACGCGTCCGGCAGCACTCCGCCGCACACACCGCCCGGCAGATCCTGGCGGTCACCCGGGACGCCCGCGCCGACCTGCTGCGACAGCTCACCGAGGCCACCACCGAGACGCTCGGCGCTGACGACCCGGCCGCGCGAGCGATCGTCGAGTCCCACCAGCGGCGGCTCGGCCCCGACCAGGACGCGCCGGATGCCGCCCGGTGACGGCCTCCAGGTCGACCCGGACGACCTGACCGCGCACGCCGTCCACCTCGGCCGCTGCGCCGACAGTATCGACACCGCGCGGCAGGCCGGACAGCACGTCCGGCTGAGCGCCGACGCGTACGGGCAGCTCTGCGCGATCATGCCCGTCCTGCTCGGCGGTCTCCAGCGGACGCTCACCGACGGCATCGGCACCGCCGCCACCTCGGTCCGGGACACCGCCGGGAAGCTGCGGTCCAGCGCCGAGCGCTACCGCGCCTCCGACGCGCACGCCGCGGACCTGCTCGACCGGGTACGGCAGCGTCGGTGACCACGAACCCGCTGGTCGCCGCCGCCCCGGACACCGCGCCGAGCGCCTGGGCGGGCGTGTGGATCTGCGAGGACATCGAACTCATCGCCCAGGGCGTACGCACCGGCAGCTGGATCGACGGCAGCCTCGGCGTCGTCAGCGCCGGCCTCGACGCGCTCGCCCTCGTGTCCGACCCGGCCGGGGCCCTCCTCCAGTACGGCATCGCCTGGCTCATCGAGCACGTCAAGCCGCTCAGCGAGGCCCTCGACTGGCTCGCCGGCGACCCCGCCGAGATCACCGCGCACGCGCAGACCTGGCGCAACGTCGCCGCGTCGCTGCGCGAGGACGCCGCCGAGCTGGCCCACGCCGTCCGCACCGAGGTCGCCGGGTGGACGGGCGCCGCCGCCACCGGCTACCGCCGCTGGGCGGCCGAGCAGCAGCAGGCCGTCACCGGGCTGGCGCAGGGCGCCGAGGCGATGGCCGCGATCACCGAGGGCGCCGCCGGCCTGGTCGCGGCCGTGCGGCTGCTGGTCCGCGACGCCATCGCCGCCTGCGTGTCCCGCCTGATCGTGTACGCGGCCGAACTGGTCGCCACGGCCGGGCTGGCGACGCCGCTGGTGGTGGAGCAGGTGACGACGACCGTGGCGTCGTGGGCGGCGCGGATCGGGCGGTTGTTGCGGGGATTGCTGGCGAGTCTGCGGCGGCTGATGCCGGAGATGCGGCGCCTCGGCGACCTGATCGAGAAGCTGAAGGAGGTGCTGCGCCGCTTTCGCCGCCAGCCATCCGCGTCACCACCGCCGCGTGATGTGGACCCACCCCAGACGCCACGCGACCCCGATGCTCCCGACTTCCGGAATCCGGAGATCGACGCTAGGAAGATCACCGCGTACGCCATGAATCCGGAGCATCCCGTCGGCAAGAACAAGTACCGGGTGATCAACGCGGCGACCGGGCTCGGCCCTGACGACGCCGCGAACATCGAGCGGCAAATCCGCGAGGGCGTGCGAAACGGCACACCGATCGCGGGCAAGGCGGACCAATATGGCCGGCGCTGGTCCGTCGACCTACCCCTGACCGGCCCGTCCGGAACTATCCTGGTGCGGACCGCCTGGATTCTCGATGCCGACGCTTCCGCACCGCGCCTCGTCACCATCTCGTTCCCGCCCAAGCAAGGATGATCGTGGACCTGTACGACCTTGTCGAACTCAGGGACGCCGTGCCCGAGGAAAACCTTCCCGCCGGAGCGGTCGGCACCATCGTGCACGTGTTCCACCGACCCGACCTCGCCTACGAAGTGGAGTTCGCCGATCAGGACGGGCAGACCCTCAGCACTGTGGCCCTCACACCGGACAAGATCCAGAGGGTCGACACCAACGGCGCCGAGCAGCAGCCCTGAACTGGCCGGAAGGGTAAGGCAGTAGTGGCCGGCCTCGTCGTTCTGCGACCCGGAGTCGACTGGACAGCGACCGGAGGACTATTCGACTGGACGTTGGAGTTCCTGATCGGCCGGCTCTCGAGCAGAAGTGCCGCAAGGCATCTTCAGGAGATCGTCGACAACAACCTCGGTTCGTTCTGGCTGGAGGATCTGTCGCCGGAGGCCCAGCGCGAAGTCGTCAACCACTTACGCGCCGGTCTAGTGACGGCGGGTGAGCGGCATCTGCCGGAGACAGACCAGAAACCCGGAGTGGTGGCACATCTTCGAGAACTCGTCGCCGCGACCTACAGGCTGCCGTAAGGGCGGTTGCGACCAGAAATTGCGGGCGGTTCGGAGAGAAGCGGCATGGGCATGATGGTCGCCGCCCGCCGGGTCGAGGCCCCGGCGGACGAGGTGCGTTACGAGTTCGGGTTCGAGGACCGGTTCGACCGCATCCTCGTCATCGACCCGCAGACCTTGCAGGCGCGAGTCGAGGACGGTGACTTCAATGCCGCGGCCAGCGCGATCACCGCGAAGATCGTCTACGCCCGGCGCGAGCGGGGCGACTTTCCACAACGGATGCTCTTCGCGAGTTAGCTAGCCCTCGACGCGCACGCCGCACTGCATCCAGACCCGCACACTCTCGGTCACCTCGGTCCTTCCGCCGAGGGCATCGCGTACGTCGGCGGCGAACGCCGCGCGCTGCCGCGAGGACGGCAGATGTTCGGCGGACATGGCAGAGAAGATGCCGCCCACCATGTCGTCGACCGTGAGCGGCGCGTCGTACCGCACCGACGTCTCCTCGTACCGATAACCCGCACGCACGAGCGCCTCCCGATTGCGCCGGCGCCCGTCCTCGTCGGTCTGGCATCTCCCCCCGACGGGGTGGTCGAGCATCCGTTCCAGGCATCGCCGCAGCGCGCGCGACCACTCGGTGTCCTGCATCCACAGGGGTTCGCCGTTGGTGACGACGGCGATGCCACCTCCGGGGCGTACCAACGGCCGGGCCGCCTCGAACAGGGTGTCGCGGTCCATGAAGTGAATGGCGACGGCGACGGTCAGCGGGCCGACCGTCCGCCCGCCGAGCAGCCGGGACAACGCGGGCACGTCGCCGTCGCCGCCGAGCACCCACGTGGCGTTTGCGGTCCCCCGGTCCACTGCGGTACGCCGGGCGATCGCCAGCATGTCCGGTTCGGGGTCCATGCCGATGACCGCGCCCACCCTGTCAGCGAGCGGGATGCTCAGCTGGCCGGTGCCGCAGCCGAGGTCGACCACCGTGTCGTCGGCGCCGAGACGGAAGGCTGCCACCAGGGCGTCGAGCACCTCGGGCGGATAGCCGCGCCGATGCCGTGCGTAGTAGGTCGCCACCTCACCGCCGAAGCCCGTCGCCATGCCGGCAGCCTGCCCGCCGCGACCGTCCCGAGGCCAGCAGTTCTGCTCAAGGCACGCCCCAACCGCCGGGCCGGCGACGGCTTCGTCGTCCGGGCGCGGATCCCCACCGGGAGCGCGTCGTGACCACGCCGATCCGGGTGCTCGTCTGCGACGACCAGGCCCTGATCCGTACCGGATTCGCCACCATCATCGGCGCGCAGCCGGACATGGCCGCGGTGGGCGATTGCGGCGACCCGCCTGCTGGTCGGCATCCGCACCGCCGCCTCCGGCGCCGCGCTGCTCGCGCCCGAGGTGACGCGGCAACTGGTCGGCCGGTACGCGGCGCGGATCCGTCCCGCCGAGGGCACGCCGACGGACGTGGGGCTGACGCCGCGTGAGCTGGAGGTGCTGCGGCCGTGTCGCACAGTGCCGCTGGTCTAGCCCCCAGGAACCGACACACCGTCGTCGTCGAGAGGTGAGCCGTCCAGGGCGCGATCGGTCTCCGCGGCGGTCAGACGCACGATCACGTCGCCGTCGGAGGTCGGAAGGCGGGTGAAACGCAACAGGACGAACCCCGAACGGTTGCTGCCCCGCACGCCGTTGCCGAGGGGCATCGTGTGCACACCCTCGACGAGCCATTGATAGAGCGGCTGCGCGTCCGCGTCACGCCAGCCCTTCAAGCCGGCGTGGTGAACCGCCAGGGTCAGCTTCTCCGCCAGGTACTCGGGGTCGCAGACGCTGGTGATCGTCAGATCGAGTTCCGCGAACCGGTGTGCCGGCCCGAAGTGCCACAGTGCCCGCACCTCGCGGACCCCCGGGGTCAGCGGCCGTCCGATGAACATCCAGTCGTACGCGTCCAGGAAGGGTGCGTGGCGCTTGAGCCAGCTCTCCCTTTCCCGCTCCCGCACGATCCAGGGCAGAGGGATCTCGTTGAACTCGTCGGTCCACACCACTTCGGGAATCTCCCAGGCGTCGAGCCAGCTTCTGACGCGCTCCCGGTTGGCCAGGAACGCGGCTCGCAGTTCATCGCGCTGGCGGCGTCCGGTCATCGGATCACTCTCCGTAGTCCCAATCGAGGCCCCAGATGCGGACATTGCCCTGGTGGTCGCCGGTGACGACGGTGCCGAACGCGTCGTCGGCGCGTATCGCGTTGACCCGGACGTGGTGACCGTGCAGTGAGCGGATCCGGCGTCCGGTGCGCAGGTCCCAGACGTCGACGGTCTGCTCTCCCGGGTCTCCGGCCACCGCGAACCTCCCGTCGGGCGACACCGCCACCTCCTCGACCCCGGAGAGGCTTCCGGCCGGGCCGTCGAGAGCCCTCCCGTCGAACACCAGCTCTCCGCTCGCGGCGTCCCACACGACGAAGCCGGTCAGCCCGGCGATGACGGCGAGCCGACGGGAGTCCGTGAAGGCCAGCGCCGCCGACGAGCTGTGCTTGACCCGGTCGAGGTGGTAGGACGGGCGCCTGTCACCCGGTCGCCACGCGGTCAGGCGGGTCATCTCGGCCAGCAGCAGCATCCCGGAGGCGAACCGGATCTCCGTGTGCGGATCGACTTTCGCAAAGGTCTTCACGGGCTTTCCGGTGTTCATCGACCGGACCTCCACGGTGGCCGAGGCCGCGTCGTGGGTCAGCAGCTGCACGGCGATCGAGCGGGACGCCTCATCGGCCGTAACGCCGACGATCGTGCCGGGTCCGGTGCGGACCGTCGCGACGCAGGCAGCCGCCTCCAGTGACCACACCGTCGCCAATCCATGGCCGAAGCCGACCGCCAACAGGTCGCCCGAGATGTCGAGCGTGGTGTTCCCGTCGTCGCGAGGCAGGGCGCCGGCCACCTTGAACCGGGGCTGGAACGTCCGGGTGTCGTGGCAGGCGACCGATCCGTCCGAGTAGCCGATGATCACGTCCCGGCCGCCCCTGGCGAAGGACAGGCTGACGGCCGGGTTCCGCCGCTTGGTGACCCCGCCTGCCTTCTCCAGCGTCTCCAGGTCGAAGATCTCGACCTCGTCGACGTTGGCGGCGAAGGCGAACAACCGGCCGGAGGCGCCGATGTCGAAGGTGCCACGGGTGAGCATGACATCGGACAGTTCCTGCTCCAGCCAGATGCCGGTCAGTCCGGTGCGCCGCAGGTTCCGGCCCAGGGCACTGGAGGCCCGGCGTAGCCGCGGATGACGTTCGTGGCCGGGAACGCCACGCGCCTCGCGGATCGCGTCTGCCGCGCGCCGATCCTCTCCGGCCGCGATCATCGCCTCGACGCGTTCCATGACCTGGTCGAACGCCCGCTCGTCGCGCGCGAGGGCACCGACCGGGCGGGGCGGCGCGTACGACCAGGGGGCGAGGTGTCCGCTGAGCGGCATGGGGAGACGGGAGAGCGAGGTCTGGCCACTGTAGCCGTGCGATTCGGCGATGACGGCGTAGCCGCAGTCCCCGCTGAACGCCGTCGCGTCGCGACGTGAACCCCGCGCCCAGTCCTTCGGGAAGGTGCGGACGCAACGGCGGATGGCGAGTTCGAGGACCTGAAGGTCTCCGGTCCCGGGGTCGAGCAGGGCCCAGCCGGCCCGGCCGGAGACGCCGAGCATGCGGTATCCGGTCAGCCAGGGGATCTCCCACCGGCGCGGTTCGTCCCAGACCCGCATGTCCACCACTGTCAGGGACTGGTAGCCGATTCTCAGGACGGTCGACCCGTCCGGCGCCAGGGCGACGTTCTGGCCGTCGCCGTCCATCTCGTCGGCGGGTATGTGCAGGCCCCGCATCCTCGTGTCCCGCAGGGGCCACCACTGCTCCACCCGGTGGTCGACGGCGGAGCCGGGACGGCCCAGTGAGGCGGAGACGCACACCTCGGCGTCCGGGCCGAGGATCACCCGGGTGACAGTGCCGTCGTGGGGCCGGATGCGGGCGACCGGCTCCCACGCGCCGGTACGGAAGACGAGGAGACGGCCGTCGGCCGTACCTACAGCCGCGAAGCCACCCTCGGGGCTGAGCGCCACGGCTGTTCCTCCCTCCAGCCGGCCTTCGAGGTGGGCCGTGCCGTCGGCGAGCCGCCACCGCTCGACGCGGGAATCCTGGTAGCAGACGAGGACCCGCGCTCCGGCGTGGTCGATCGCGACGTCGACGGGAGCCGGGCCGGAGGCGGCGAGTTCCGCGACCACCCGGCCCGCGAAGGCGTCCCAGACCCGTACCCGTCCTGACCTCTCGGCCACCACCACGTGTGTCGCGTCATGATCGCAGGCCATTGCGACGACCTGGCCGGACAGCTGCCCGAACACCTCGAGCGTGCCCCTCGGCTCCAGTCGGGCACAGCGCTCCCGCGCGGCCGCGATCTCCGGCGAACCCGGATGCTTGCGGTCCGCCTCAGCCAGGTGCCGGGCCGCGAGGACGCCGTCACCGCGTTCCATGTGCACCATCGCGGCCAGGTAGTCCGCCTCCCAGGAGTCGCCCGTGGCGCGCAGTTCCGACAGGAGGGTCTCGTCGGTGACCAGGCCGTCGGCCCATTTGAGGAGCCCGTGGTTGTAGACCGCGCGGACGTTGTGCGGGTCGATCGCCTTGGCCCGCTCGAACATCTCGATCGCGCGGCGTTGGTCGCCGAGGTCCCACAGGGACAGCGCCTTGTTGGACAAGCCGTCGGCCTTGAGAGACGGCGACACCCCGTCGGGGCGCGGGTAGGGACCAGATGCGCAGTCCGCGTAGACGCTCAGCAGGACGGCCTCCGCCTCGGCGGTGTCGCCGATCCTCGACCGGGGGTCGCGCACCAGGCAGCCGGACAGGAGGTCGCGCAACGGCTGCGGGAGATCACCGCGCAGCGACGCCAGCGCATCCGCACCGTCGTGTCCCCACCTCCAGAGCCGGCGCCCGTGCAGCAGCTCGATCACCGTCAGCGCCCAGGACCACATGTCGCTGCTTCGGCCGATCCTTCCGTCCGGATCGACCTGCTCCGGCGAGCAGTACTGCGGTGTGAAGCCACCGAGCGTCGCGTACGAGGTCTCGACGCCACCCTCTGCGCTGCGCGCCACGGACGCTTTCGCCTTGGCCGTTCCGAAGTCGGTCACCCGTGCGGTCTCACCGTCGTACATGACGTTGGAGGGCTTGATGTCCTGATGCACCAGGCCTGCCGCGTGCGCGTGGCCGATGCCGCGCAGCATCTGGATCGCCACGTCGAGGGCCCGCGGGAGGTCGCGGCACCGCCCGTCCCGGACCGCCGCGGTCAGGTCACCGCCCGCGACCCATTCGGCGAAGATCACCGGGTACGCGCCGACGCGCTGCACGTAGTTGCAGCCGACCACGTTCGGATGCGGGTCGAGATCGGTCCAGGCCTGCGCCTCCTGCGCCAGCAGATCGAGGATCCCGGGCGCCGAGGCCAGGTCGGGGCGCGGCGTCTTCACCGCCAGGTCGACGCCCCAGGCGAGGTGATGCGCGCGGTAGACGAACCCCGTGCCGCCCGTTTCGACGACCTCCTCGATGCGGAAAGTGTCGAGGACGGTCTCCCCCGGCCGCCACCGGATGACCTGCCCCGCGTCCACGCCGAGGCCCTAGTCGACGAGCGCCACGTAGATCGGGCTGCCCAGGAGCACGCCGTTCGCCCCTGACTTCTCGGCCAGCCGCTTGGCGATGAACTCGACCCGTTGCGCCGGCCCGGGGAGCGCGGCCCCGATCTGCGCCAACGACTCGTGGAAGCGCTCGTCGTCGAACTCGCCCGGGTCGGCTCGCAATTCCTGGAGCTTGCGGAACAGGTACGGCGGGACCGATCCGACCGGTTCGGCGTCGCCGCCACCGACCACGTGCGACGCCGAGCCGCCGAGGACGATGACCTGGTCGTCGAGCGTCCCCGCGAAGACCACGATGCCGGCGGTCGGGAAGACCTGCCAGCGCATCTCCAGGCAGGCCTGGACGTAGGGGCGTTCCTCGTGAGCGGCGCCGATCTGGTCGGCGTCCTGCAGGTGCCGGATCACCTTTTCCAGCTTGTCGAGGTCGTGGCGCTCGGGCAGCACCGTCTTGCGGCTGTAGCGGACGACCTTCAGGTCCACGGCGAGCTCGGTCTCGTACTGCGCGGAGGAGGCGACCTGTGCCGCCAGAAGTCCGATCTTGAGATGCGACAGGTAGAGGTAGTACTTGAGACTCAAGATGCACTCCGGTTACGGGGAGACGTCCGAAGCCCACCCTACGTGGCGCACGCTCGCGATGCTGACCCTCGATCGACGACGATCGGTGTCCGCGCGGCCCCTCGCACCGACGCGACCACCTCCCCCGCTGAGCGCGTCAGCGATGGACGCGGCGGGAGCAGGGGCCGTCATGGTCGGCGCGGAGCAGGCACCGTCGGCCGCCGGGCATGAGCAGGTCGCAGAAGACCCGATGGCGTACGTTCTGGTCGTCCTCGGCCGACACGGTCGTCTCACCCGGGTCGGCCTGCGGCAGCATTCCGGTCCACCGGGCGACGACGCGGGCCAGGCGCTGCGCGGCGGGCAGGTCCGCGGCGGTCACCGGCAGGTGGATGACCCAGCGCCCGGTCACCGGCGCTCGCCGTTCGCCAGCCGCGCCTGCCCGTCCCGCGCCGGCGTGCCCACCCCGCCCTGACACCGCAGCTTCGTTCAGCGGTACGGCACCAGGGCTGCTCAACGGATCACCGATCGACAGGCACAGCGGCCGGGCCGTAGAGATCGCCACGCCGTCGTGCCGGTAGTCATCCTGTGACAGTGCGCAGCGGACGCGCAACGTTGCAACAGCGAATTTCTGGTTTGTGCATTGACTTATTTCGTGGAAACGAGTAGACGTTGCAGAGCTACGTCACTCGTTGTTGCCGGATGGAACCAGGGAGTGCCCGAATGGCGGAAGACATCGGCTCGACCGTGCCGCGCCGACAGCTCGGCCGGCTGCTACGCCAGTTCCGCAACGAGGCCGGCGTGACCCTCGACGCCGCCGCCGAGGCGCTGGAGTACAGCCGGCAGAAGATCTGGCGCATCGAGTGCGGCCTCGGGCCGGTGCGGGTGCTCGACGTCAAGGCAATGTGCGAGCTGTACGGCGTGTCTACGGAGATGACCGAGGCGATGCGAGGGCTGGCCGCGGAGACGAAGTCGAAGGGGTGGTGGCACGCGTACGGGGACGCGGTGCCGAGCTGGTTCGAGCTGTACGTCGGCCTGGAATCCGCCGCCGCCCATCTACGCCGCTACGACGAATCCTTGATCCCTGGCCTACTCCAAACTCGGGAGTACGCGCTCGGGCTTTTCCATCGGGGCAGCCGGCTGAGCATGGAGGAGCGGGAACGTGCCGTCGAGGTGCGTATGCAGCGACAAGCTCTGCTGACCCGCCGTCTTCCTACGCCTCCACGGCTGGAGGCCGCTCTCTCGGAGGCAGTGCTCCGGCGGCCGGTTGGCGGTGCATCTGTCATGGCCAACCAACTCAGCCACCTGCTCGAAACCTCCGAACTGCCGAACGTGTCGGTGCGCGTGGTGCCGCTGGCCGCCGGGCCGCATCCCGGCGCGGTGGCCGGGTCCTTCGTCATCCTCGACTTCCCCGCCACGAAAGGCGGACGAGCGGCGCCCGAGCCTTCCGTCGTCTACAGCGAGTCCCTGACCGGCGCTCTCTACCTGGACAAGCCCGACGAGCTCGCAGCTTACGAAAGCACCCGGAAGGGCGTAGATGCTCTCGCGTTAGGTGAGGCAGAATCGAGGGACGTGATCAAGGGAATCGTCGGGGAGCTGCGCCATGACTGACCTGACCGGCGCCCGCTGGCGCAAGAGCACTCGCAGCGGCGACAACGGTGGCGACTGCGTCGAGGTTGCTACGAACCTGCCCGGCGTCGTCGCCGTACGCGACTCGAAGGACCCGTCGGGCCCCTGGCTGCGATTCAGCAGTCCTGGATGGTCAACGTTCCTCTCCTCCTTGGTGGACGAGACACTGCGCCCTTAGAACTCTTCGAGCTGGACCCGCCCTGGGAAGAGAGCACGGCCACGTCCCAGGACGTGGCGGACGGCCTGCAGGCCGAAGGAACCCTTTATCGCACTCCGCTGCCCGAAGGCAGAGCCTTTGGAGGTGTTCCGGGGCCTGGAAAGCAGCCTGTATCGCCATCTCGCCGAGGGCAAGGTCCCCGCCAGTCTCCGGTCGGCACCGTCGGTCCGCCGTCGTTGGCGACAGCTTCGTGCCCGTGACCAGGTGGTATCACTCGGTCAGGACGGCACAGTCCTCAGGCCATTTGCCCAGCACCCTCGGCCCTACTGACCGCACCAATCGGACTCCCGAGAGCGGTGTCAGACTGCGGGGATGGAGGACTTGACGGCCCGCGTTCGGGCGTTCGCGGAGGAACGAGACTGGCAGCAGTTCCACACGCCGAAGAACCTCGCGATGGCACTGGCCGGCGAGGTCGGGGAACTGGTCGCCGAGTTCCAGTGGCTGACCCCGGAGCAAGCCGCCACGGTGATGGACGACCGCGAGGCGGGCGCACGCGTGCGAGCGGAGATCGGCGACGTCATGATCTACCTGACGAGGCTGGCAGACGTCCTCGACATCGACCTGACGGAGGCCGCCCTCGCCAAGTTGACCGAGGTCGCCGTCCGCTATCCCGCCAAGGATGTCAGGGGCTCCGCGGCCAAGCGGTAGCAGGGCGTGCCATGCGGATGATCTCTCCGCTACAGTCCACCCGTACAAGCGCGTAACGACGGGCTTCCGGTCGTCGCCGGACACGCCCCCCATGCGCACGATCATTTCGTGCTGCCCGGGGGCAAGTCGTGTCAGCCTTTCGCACCTCCGCCGACGGACTGCTGCGCTACGCGGCCGGTGGTGCCCTCGCCGACCGGATCGCGGAGCACATCGGGCACAACGTGAGCGCCTCCGAACGGCGGTCCTGGGAGCGGAGCCTGCCGGTGCTCGCCCAGGATCTCGCCGACGCGGGTCTCGGGCAGGTCGAGATGCTGGTGGAGTACCAGCTCCCGCTCACCAGCAAGCGGATCGACGTCGTCCTCGCCGGAACACATCCGAAGACGGCCGAGGACTCCTACGTCGTCGTGGAGTTGAAGCAGTGGTCCCGAGTCGAGTCGTACGAGGGATCCGAGAACCTGGTCCTGGTCGAGCACACCGCCACCCCTCGGCTGCATCCAGGCGTGCAGGTCGAGGACTACTGCGAATACCTCGCGGACTTCCTCGGGGTGCTCGCCCATTCGCACAACCCGATCGTCGGGGCCGCCTACCTGCACAACGCCGTCGACCGCGACATCGACGACCTCTTCGCCCGGCGGGCGACGGAGCAGAGCCGGATCTTCACCAAGCAGCGCCGCGGCCGGTTCCTCGACTACCTGCGCAGCCACCTGGCCCCCGCCTCCGGCGCGGCCGCCGCGGATCGCTTCCTCACCAGTTCGGTACGCCCCAGCAAGCGCCTGTTGTCCTACGCCGCCGCCGAGCTGAAGGACCGGTCCCACTTCACCCTGCTCGACGAGCAGCGCCTGGCGTACGAGCTGGTGCTGCACGCCGTGGAGCGCGCACGCAGCGCCGACCGCAAGTCGGTAGTGGTGGTGGCCGGCGGGCCCGGCAGCGGCAAGAGCGTCATCGCACTCTCGGTGCTCGGTGAGCTCGCCCGGCAGCAGCGCTCGGTCATGCACGCCACGGGCTCCCGCTCGTTCACCCAGACGCTGCGGCGTTACGCGGGCAAGGGCTCCACCCGGTTGAAGAACCTGTTCGGTTACTTCAACAGCTTCATGACCGCCGAGCGGAACGGCCTCGACGTGCTGATCTGCGACGAGGCGCACCGGATCAGGGAGACGTCGGTCAACCGGTTCACCCCGAAGGCGAAGCGGGACCGTGCCCGGCCGCAGATCGACGAACTCATCGCCGCGGCCCGGGTACCGGTCTTCCTGCTCGACGAGCACCAGGTGGTCAAGCCGGGCGAGCTGGGGAACGTCGACGTCATCTCCACGTACGCGAAACAGCTCGATCTGGACATCGAGGTGGTGTCGCTGCACGACCAGTTCCGGTGCGGCGGCAGTGAGGCGTACGAGGAGTGGGTCGTCGACCTGCTCGGCCTCGACGGCGGCAAGCCGTCGGTGTGGGCCGGAGACGGACGCTTCGACCTGCGGCTGGCGGACTCGCCGGAGGAGATGGAGGCTTTCCTGGCCGCGAAGCAGGAAGCCGGGGAGACGGCGCGCATGTCGGCCGGCTACTGCTGGCCGTGGAGCGATCCACGGCCGGACGACTCGCTGGTGGCCGACGTACGGATCGGTGGTTGGGCGCGCCCCTGGAACGTCAAGAGCGACCGCAGCGTCGGCGACGCGCCGGGCAGCGCGTTCTGGGCCACCGATCCGCACGGTTTCGGCCAGGTCGGTTGCGTGTACACCGCACAGGGCTTCGAGTACGAGTGGTCCGGTGTCATCCTCGGACCCGACCTGGTCGCCCGGGACGGACGGCTCGTCACCCAGCGGGCGGAGTCGAAGGATCCGGCTTTCCGTAGCCGCAAGTCGCTCAGTGACGCGGAGGCGGACCGCCTGATCCGTAACACCTACAAGGTGCTGATGACGCGAGGCATGCGCGGCACGATCCTGTACTCGACGGACGCCGAGACCCGTGCATGGCTCGGCTCGCTGATCCGCGTGGAACGCGGCCTCGAGACGATCTACGAGCAGATCGGCGGTTCATAACTCCCTGGGAATTGCCGGTTCGGGGCACGGCCGGGTCACCAGTCGCGGGCCCAGTCCGGCGGCGGTACGACGGCGAGCTGCGGCTCCCCGCTGATCGGTTCGAGCGCGTGCACGATCCGCAGGTCCCCGTCGGCGGCGGCGTCGGGGTCGGTCAGCACCCGGCCGCTGCTGCCGTCGGCGCTCACCAGCACCCACCGGTCGGGGTGGATGCCGCCGTCGTCGACGAGCGCCCGTACGCCGAACTCGCGGGCGAGGGTGACCGCGAGATCGCGCTCGCCGTGGCCGGTGGCGGCGGCCAGTTCGGTGTCACCGGTGAGGATCCAGCCGAAGCCCTCGTCCTCGTCGGGCGGGGTGAGCATCGCCACCGGCCGCGGGTCGTCGACGGCCCGGTCCTCGACCCGCCCGACGTACACGCTCTCCGGCGCGACGCCGTACTCCGTCAACAGGAACGCGCGCACGGCATCCGCCGGCAGCTCGGCCTCGAAGTGGATCCGATACCGCACCCCTACCCCTCTCCGAAGCCGAGCCCGATCCGCCACAGTGTCTTGCCTCGGCGGCCCGCCGGGGAGTTGGCTTTCGCGTATGGCCCGCATCGCGTACCACGACGCCGACGCCGAGGCGTTCGCCGCGACCCGGCACCTCACCGACGACGGTCTCACGGCCTGGCGTGCCGCCGTCGCCCGCCACCTCACCCCGCGCCCCGGCACGCGACTGCTCGACCTGGGCGCCGGGACCGGCAGCTGGGCGCGCGCGTTCACCGACTGGTTCCCCGGCATCGAGGTCGTCGCCGTCGAGCCTTCGGCGGCGATGCGCGCCCGGTGCGCGTTCGCGCCGCTCTTAGCAGGCGACGCCGAGCACATCCCCCTGGCCGACGACAGCGTCGACGGCGCGTGGCTGTCCACAGTCATCCACCACGTCCCCGACCTGGCCGCGACGGCACGCGAGCTGCGCCGGGTGCTGCGGCCCGGGGCCCCGGTACTCGTCCGGTCCGCGTTCGCCGGACGGCACGAGGCGATCACGCTGTTCGACTACTTTCCCGAGGCGATCCGCGTGCTGGACACGTACCCGAGCATCGCCGACGTCGAGGCCGCCTTCGCCGCCGCCGGCTTCGCCACCGCGGCGGTCGAGCAGGTCCCGCAGGTCACCGCATCCTCGCTGCGGGAGGCGGCGGCCGGCCTGCGCCGGGAGGCGCACACGCCGCTTCAGCTCATCACCGATGCGGAGTACGCCGCCGGCGTCGACCGGTTGCGGGAGGCAGCAAGGACGGTCGACGGCCCGGTCGTCGACGCCCTCGATCTGCTCGTGCTGCGCTGAAACACGCGGTTAGGGTGGGGCGATGGATCATCGTCAGTGGACGGTCGTCGGGGCGCCGTCGAGCGCCGGTGCCCACACTCCCGGCGTCGAGCGCGCACCCGCCGCCCTGCGCGCCGCGGGCCTGCTCGACCGGCTGGGCGCCGACGTCGAGGACGCCGGTGACGTGCCGGGCTTCCGGTGGCGGCCGGATCCGGCGTACCCCAGGGGTCAGAACGCGAGCGCGGTGGCGGCCGTCGCCTCGGCGGTGGCCGACCGGGTCGCGGCGGCGCTGGGCCGGGGG